>DASWHT010000241.1:0-5325 GCA_036398075.1 Binatia bacterium
GTTTTCCGTGTACCGGGTAAACTCCGTACCCCAACTTGCCCGCACCCCCGGCTGGCCCGCCAGGTGGAAAAGATAGTCCACGCCGTCCAGCAACTGATGTAGGTCTAGACCCATGACATCATGGTCGATGAACTTGCATCGCTCATGACCGCGAAGGCCGGAGAGATTGCTTTCTTTGAAAGGCTGCGGGTAGTTGTCGAGAAATTTATCGACGCCGACTACCTCGTGGCCGAGCAGAAGAAGTCTTTCAGCCAGATGCGAGCCGATGAAGCCGGCCACGCCAGTGATCACCGATTTCATAACCAACTCCCGGGCGGTTTTCTTGGATCAAGCATCGGTCAATCAATCATTCAAGGGGGGAATCCAGCGCGCCGCTTCCCATAGACTCGCCACCACATGTGCGACGCCCGGGGGAACCTCAATGGGTGGTTCGCCGAGAGTATGAATCCAAATTCCCTTAGCGCCACTCCGTGCCGCAAGTTCCATATCGGTGACTTGATCCCCCACGACGTAGGAGCGAGATGCCGCCACGCCCAGTTCCGCCGCGGCTTGCCGGATCATGCCGGTGTTGGGCTTGCGGCAATCGCAAACGGTTTTGTACGGCGCGAATCCCTCGGTGGGATGATGCGGGCAATAGTAGACGCCGTCCACTTGCGCTGCCGACCGAGCGAGGCGGTGCAGGAGGTCCCGGTGGATATCCGCCAAGAGACTCTCGGTCAAACCACCCCGGGCAATTACAGATTGATTGGTAATCACCACGACCTTATAGCCCTTTTCCCTGAGTAACCGAAGCGCTTCGGGTACTCTGGGGAGAATTTCCAGTTGCTCTTGGCGCCATAGATGACCAACGTCGCGGATCAGAGTGCCGTCGCGGTCGACGAAAACCGCAGCCTGGCCACGCTCGCCCATCTAATGCCGCCCGACGCCCGTCTGCCGCTTCTGGACGCGCTCCAGCAACGCGGCAATCAACATGTCGCCGTTTTCCACCACCATCTCCACGCGCAACGCCATTAATTTTTCTTTGGCAAAGGGGAAACGCGCCAACTTGATGATGTCCTTTTCGGTTGTCAAAATCATCTCAGCGGTGCGTCCCACCCGGTTGATACGCTGCCAGTCCGCCAGGGTATAATCGTGATGATCGGGGAATTCCAAAATATCGACGATGTCGCCCTCGAAATCATGCAGTATGCGATAGAATCTTTCCGGATGCGCGATGCCGGCAACAGCCACGATCTTGTTTCGGGAGAGCAAACTCAACGGATATTCTTTCCACTTATTCCCTTGATAGCCGACCAGCAAGACGGGAGAGAGCTCTCCCTTGAAGCAAGCATTTTCCTGGAAAGACTTTATCAGCGGCTCCCATTCCTTCTCCGCGCCGGTTACCAACAAAAAATCCGCCCGCTCTGTCACCTTGCGCGGTTCGCGAAACGGTCCGGCCGGCAACAGCCAACCCGAGGCGTCGTTGCCCAACAAGACGATATCGGCGTCCCGTTTCACGCGGCGGTGTTGGAAACCGTCGTCCAGGATGAATACATCGATGTCCCCGCGGTTGAGCAGCGCGCGGGCCGCCAGATGCCGCTTTTCACAGACGGCGACGGTCTGCCCGTAGATCTTAGCCATCATGCAAGGCTCGTCGCCGCCCGCCGCCACCTCCTCGGTGGACGCCAGCGCAGCCGCGCCGTTGCCGTTCCCTGAAATCACGATCGGCGCCGATCTTTTTCCGCCATAGCCCCGAGTCAGAATTCCCACCTTCAAGCCGCGCTTCTCCAGGGCGCGCGCCAGCCAAACGCAAATCGGCGTCTTTCCCGTGCCGCCCACCGTGAGATTGCCGATGCTGATCACGGGCCGGTCGAGCACCAAGGCGCGGCGCCAGTTGAGCGCATAGAAAAGATTGCGCAACCCAACGAGCCCTGAGAAAATTAGAGACAAGGGAATGAGCAAAAGCCAAAGCGTCTTCCCTAAAAGCCCTCGCCGCTCCCAAACGCCGCGAATCCAGGAGCTATTCATAAGCGGCCGTAATTCCACCCCTTGCGGCCGGTATCCCGACGCCCGCGCTGAAATCTACGTAGGACCGCAGCAAATCCAGACTCCGCTCCATGACGGCGCCATCCCTGGCCGCCACCCCGTAGGCTCTTGCGCCGGCGCTCTTTCGCTTCTCTGGATCGAGGAGAAGGCCGGCGACCGCACGTAACAAATCGCCCCCATCGCGCACCTCGATGCCCCCGCCGCTATTTTTCATTTCCTCCGCCAGCATCCTGAAATTCGCCATATACGGCCCGAACAATACGGGCTTCTTGAAAAAGGCGGGCTCAAGCAAATTATGCCCCCCCACGCCGACCAGGCTGCCGCCCACAAAGGCGATGTCCGCCCGCGCGTAATATCTCCCAAGGTCGCCGAGGGTATCGATGAACATCACGTCCTGGTCGAAGCTCAAACGGGCATCGATCTGGCTTTTTTTCTCAAAGCTCAGACCGGTACTTTTCAATAGCTTCTCAACTTCTGCGAACCGTTCGGGGTGGCGCGGCGCGACGGCCAATTGAAGATCCGGAAACTGTTCCTTCAAGGTCATGAAAACGCCCAGGAGAATTTCTTCTTCGCCCTGGTGCGAGCTGCCGACAACCAGCAGCGGTCGCTTCGCCTGAGCGCCGGCGGCGACCTCGCCCTGGTTGGCTTCTGCGGCGTAACTGGTTCCAGGTCTCGGGGCCGCCCGTTTTAGGTTTCCGGTGACCATCACGCGCTTTGCCTCGGCGCCCAGACGAGTTATTCGTGCCTTATCTTCATCCGACTGCATACCGAGGGCGGCAAAACAGCCGAGTACGCGGCGGAAGAAACCGCCAAACAGCAGATAACGTTTCAACGCCCGCTCCGACAAACGGCCGCTAAGCAGTAATGTCGGGATTCCCAGCTTAAATGCTTCATGGAGCAGGTTAGGCCAAATCTCAGTTTCGATGACGATCAAGGCCGCCGGATCGAGTTGCGTCAACGCGCGGCGCACGATCAGCGGATAGTCCAGAGGCAGGAAAAACACCGCGTCCGCGCCCGCGCAACGCCGCGCCATGGCGTTGCCCGTATCCGTGAAAGTTGAAAAGATAACTTTCCGCTGCGCCGATTTGGCCTTGAGCGCGGCGATCAGTGTTCCCGCCGCGAGAACTTCGCCCACCGATGCCGCATGAATCCAGATGGGACGCGCGCCAGCCAGTTTTTGCAACTTGCTTCTCGCGTACCAGCCGAACCGCTCCGCCAAGCCGGGGCGAAAGCGCGGACGCAGCGCCAGCCACAGCGGCAAGAAAGGCAAGGCGACCGCCAACGCAACGGAAAGCAAAAAATTGTATGTGAGATAATACACGCCCTTTACGGGACCAGTCAGTGCAGGGTTTCCTCTTCCCCTACGCCCTCGGTTTCCAACTGCTGGAGCGTATAGAGCCGGCTATACTCGCGCTTTTGCGCCAACAGTTCTTCGTGGCTTCCCTCTTCGACGATTCTACCCTCCGCCAACACGACAATCCGATCCGCTTTGCGAATGGTGGATAGCCGATGGGCGATGACCAGGGTCGTCCTTGTCGTCATCAAGCTTTCCAGCGCCTCTTGGACCAACCGCTCGCTTTCCGAGTCCAGAGCCGAGGTCGCCTCGTCAAGTATCAGTATCGGCGCATTCTTAAGCAAGGCGCGCGCGATGGCGAGCCGCTGGCGCTGCCCGCCGGAAAGCTGCATTCCCATCTCCCCGACGACGGAGTCATAACCGTGCGGCATCGCCATGATAAATTCATGGGCGTGGGCGGCCTTTGCGGCCGCGATAATATCGGCCATGGCGCGCCCCGGATCGCCGTACGCGATGTTGTTGCGTACGGTGTCGTTAAACAAAAACGTATGCTGGGTTACGATGCCGATTTGGCAGCGCAAAGATTTGATCGTCAAATCGCGCACGTCGACGCCGTCTAAGGTAATTTTGCCCCCGGTCACGTCGTAAAATCGCGGAATCAGATCCGCCAGCGTGCTCTTGCCGACGCCGCTTACCCCCACCACCGCCACCATTTCTCCAGCGCTTATCCGGAGATTGATGTTCTGCACCACCGGTGTTTCATTATAGCCGAAATCGACGTCGTGATATTCGATTGTTCGGGAAAACGCCGGGGCTTCCAACGCATGGGGATGATCCCGCACTTCGGCGCTCTCATCCAAAATCTCGAAGACGCGTTCGGCGCCGGCGATGCCCTGATGCACGAGGGCATAGGTCTTGGTCAAGCTTCGGAATGGCTGATACATCAAAAACATGGCAGCCATAAACGCCATGAAGTCGCCCTGGGTGCGCCCGCCGGCGATCACGCTCCACCCGCCGTACCACACAACCCCGCCAATGGCGAAAGAGGCGAGCAACTCCATAGACGGCCCGACGATGGACTTGATGCGGCTGGCGCGCAGGGACTGCTTAAAAAGGTGCCGGTTTTCCTCCACGAACCGTCGATTTTCGTACTGTTCCATGCCGAAGGCTTTCACGATGCGGTTTCCCTGAATGCTTTCTTGCAGCAAAGAGGCAAGGGCGCCCGTGCTGATTTGGCCGCGCCGGGTGAACCGTTTGATGTTTTTGCTGAGTCTCATGACCGGCAGCACCGATGCCGGAAAGACGAAAAACGCGATGGATGCAAGAACCCAGTCCTTATAAAAGGCAACAGACACCAGGACCACCAACGAGGTGGAGTCGCGCAAAAACGACGCCAGGGCATCCGTGAGCGCCGAGCGCAGCAGCGTGACATCGCTACTGAGCCGAGACACCAGCGTGCCGGTCGGATGCCGATGGAAAAAGGACACCGACAGATTCTGTAGATGCTGGTGCATGAGGTTGCGAACATCGTTGATGATGCGCAGGCCGACGAAGTCACTCAGATAGCTTTGGCCGAAATGCAGCAAGCCGCGCACCGTGAAGACGAGAATAATGACCCACGGCAAATAGGCCAGCACCGCTTCATCCTTTTTGGCAAACACATCATCCATAACCCGCTGCACCAAGAATGGAATAGCACCATCAGTGGCGCCGAAGCCGAGCATACAAACCATGCCGAGGGCAAAGTAAGGCCAAAGGTAGGGCTTGAGAAACGGCAAAAGGCGCAGATAAGTTTTCACGACAACTTCAACTCATGCCATCATGCCGATGGCCAGGTCCGCCACCCGCCCGGCGGCGCCGGGGGACCCTAATTGGTTTCGAAGGTTCGACAGTTTTGCGACGATTCGGCAACGAATTTCAGGGTGGTCTAAGATTCGCCGGCTTTCTTCGACGATGCCCTCAGGGTGCAATTTCGATTGAACGAGTTCCGGCACAATCCGTTCGCC
>DASWHT010000242.1:0-5002 GCA_036398075.1 Binatia bacterium
TAAAGAACGGCAAATCGTCATGGGTTCGCTCAAACAACCGGTGTCCAAGACGACAAAAATTCTCTTCCCCATCGTCGTAACGATTTTCGCGTCGATCCTCGCGCCGAAGGGCGCGCCGCTGATCGGCACGGTTATGCTCGGAAACTTGATGAAGGAGAGCGGCGTCGTTGACCGCTTGAAAAACGCGTCGGAAAACGAGATCACGAATATCGTCACCTTGCTTCTCGGTCTGTGCATCGGCGCCACCATGGAAGCGGACAGGTTTTTACAGAAGCAGACGCTCCTGGTCTTGGGGCTTGGTTTCATCGCCATCTCTTTAGATACGGTGGTCGGGGTTCTCTTCGGCAAGCTCATGTGCGCGCTCACCGGCGGCAAGATCAATCCACTGATCGGCGCCGCCGGCATTTCGGCGTTCCCGATGGCGGCGCGCGTGGCGCAGATTCAAGGGCAAAGGTACAACAAGAAAAATTATCTGCTGATGCACGCCATGAGCGCCAACGCCGGCGGCCAGATTGGCTCCGTCATCGCCGCGGCGGTAATGCTTTCGGTTCTCCAGGGCATGGGCATCGTCGGCGGATAAACAGATAAAGCTATGGCGAAATCACGCGCCGATCTCGAAAAAAGGCTGGCTTCGCTGGAGCAAAAGGCCCGCGACGCCGATCCTAAGGCGAGCGCAAAACAACGCGCCGAAGGCAAGCTCACCGCCCGCGAGCGCGTCGATAAGCTCTTGGACCCCGAGACTTTCGTCGAAGAGTTCATGCTGGCGGAAACCCAATGCACGGACTTCGGCATGGCCGAAAAAAAGCTGCCATCCGATGGCGTCGTCACCGGCTTTGGCAAAATTGACGGCAGGCCGGTATATGTTTTTTCCCAGGACCGCGCCATGCTCGCCGGCAGCGTTGGCAGCGCTCATGCCGAAAAAATCGCCTATGTCATTCAAACGGCGCGCAAGCTCGGCGTGCCGCTGATCGGCCTCAACGACTCTGCCGGCGCGCGCATTCAGGAAGGTCTTTCGGTCACCTCGGCCATCGGCAAGATTTTTTACGAGAACAGCATCGCATCCGGCTGCGTTCCGCAAATTTCCGCCATCATGGGTCCGTGCATCGGCGTGGGGTCTTATGCCCCCGCCCTCACCGATTTTATTCTCATGGTGCAGAACTCCAGCCAGATGTTCATCACCGGACCCGCCGTCATCAAAGAAGTGCTCGGTGAAACCGTCACGATGGAAGAGCTGGGCGGCGCAAAGATCCATTCTGAAGTTTCCGGCGTCGCGGATATCGTCGCGCAGAACGACGGCGAATGCCTGGCGACCATTCGCCGGCTCATGGGCTTCTTGCCGTCCAACTTTGAGTCGACCCCACCGCGCAAGGAAGATTGTAAAGACGATCCCGGGCGCGCGCTGGATGCCCTTGAAAAAATCGTGCCCGAGGACATGCGCCGGGCTTACAACATTCTGCAAGTCATAAAAGCCATTGCCGACGACGGCGATTTTCTCGAATTGAAAGCTAAGTTCGCGCGCAATCTAGTCATTGGCTTTGGCCGGCTCGACGGCTATCCGGTCGGCTTCGTCGCCAACCAGCCGATGTTTCTCGCCGGCAGCCTCGATGTCGACGCCTCGGACAAGGCCGCGCGCTTTATCCGGTTTTGCGACGCGTTTAACATACCCGTCGTGACGTTAATGGACGTCCCCGGATTCTTCCCGGGCAAGCAGCAGGAAGAAAAAGGCATAATCCGCCACGGCGCGAAAATGCTTTATGCCTACGCCGAAGCGACTGTGCCGAAAATCACCATCGTCCTGCGCAAAGGATACGGCGGCGCCAAGCAGGCGCTCTGCACGCGCGAGATGGGCGCCGATCAACTGTTTGTTTGGCCGGGGGTTGAACTGGCGGTGATGGGCGGCGGCGGCGCGGTGAACGTTTTGTTCCGGCGCGAGATCGAACAGTCACCCGACCCGGAGAAAACCCGGCAAGAAAAAATCGCCGAGTATCTGGAGCGTTTCAACGGTCCCTTTGAAGCATTGTCGAAGCAATTCGCCCAGGCCGCCGTTCGGCCCGCCGAGACGCGCAAGCGGCTGATTCAATGTTTGGAAATCCTGCGCCACAAGAAAGAAGAAAGGCCGCGCAAAAAACACGGACTCATGCCGGTCTAATGCGCCGCCGCCAGGACGGTTCAAGTCGTTCAAATCGATTCCGGACTTCCTCCACGGCTTGAACGTTTTGAACGGCTTGAACGATTGGAACGCATTCAATCCGTACTTAAGCGGGCAGCGTAAAGCAGAAATCACAGCCTTTGCCGGGTTCGCTTTCAACCCAAATCCTACCGCCGTGGCGCTCGACGATCTTTTTGCAGAGCGCCAGTCCGATGCCCGTGCCCGAGTACTCCTGTCGCGTGTGCAAGCGCTGGAAGAGCAAGAAAACGCGCTCGGCATACCGGGGATCGATGCCGATGCCATTGTCCTTGACCGAAAAGACCCAGCGCTGATTGTCAAGTTTGCACGACACATGGATCTCAGGCCGTTCGCCGTCCCGGAACTTGATGCCGTTGCCAACCAGATTCTGAAAGAGCTGAACCAATAGCAACTCGTCGCCCATCACGTTGGGCAGAGGATCGTGGCTAACCGTTGCGCCGCTTTCTTGAATGGCAGTTCTTAAAGCGGCGAGCGCGACCTGGAGCGCGGCTTCCAAATCCACCGGCGCGAGCGCCCGTTTATTTGACCCAGCGCGGGAGAATTCCAATAATGCTTGGATCAAGGCCTGCATTCGGTTAGCGCCGCTCACGGCAAATCCTATGAACTCGTCCGCGTCCGAATCCAACCGTCCTTGATAGCGTTTCGCGAGCAACTGCGTATAGCCGGATACCATGCGCAACGGCTCCTGAAGGTCATGCGAGGCGACATAGGCAAATTGTTGCAGCTCGGCATTGGAACGTTCCAGCTCGATTTTCGCGGCGTTCACTTCCTCAAATAACTCGCGGTTTTCCAGCGCGATGCCGATCTGGCGCACGATGGCCATGAGATACCCCTCCCGCCCGGCGTGAAAGTAACCCTGCTCCCGGCTGGCCAATTGGACAAGCCCGCGCACCTCATTGTGGACCTTGAGAGGCAGAAACGCGCAAGAGCGAAAACCCGCGTCCTTTTGATATTTCCTGATTATCCGTGGATCGGTTTCAATGTCGGGCGCGATGATGGGCTCACCCGTATCAAAAACAACAGCGGTAGCCCTGCCCGCTATTTTGCCCTTCGGAGCTTCCAAGTAATGCGTCGGGAAACCTCGTTGCGCGGGGACGTAGAACGTTTGTGTCTGCGGGTCAAGAAACCTTATCGAAGCCGCATCTGCCCCAGTGGCCTCAATCAAACGGTCGATCACTTTTTCCAGCAATTGCGGGATCGATTCCGCCCGCGCCAACGGCGTAAGATCCGCGTAAAGTTTAGCCTGATCTTCCAGCAATCGCTCCAACTGTAGGTTCGTTGATTCAACTTCTTTTTTCGCGAGTTGCGCCTGCTCGAAAAGCCTAGCCTTTTGAATCGCTATTCCCACCTGGAGTCCGATCGCATCCAAAAGGTTGATCTCGCTTTGCTGGAATTCCCGCCGCGTTCGGTTACCCAGGTAAATGATCCCCAAAGCTTCCCGCTCGGTGCGAAGCGGGACTACGGCCAGAGATTGCGTTCCCTCCAGTCGAAAAGTACGTACTCCGTCGCGCTGGCTCAAATCCACGATGCGAATTGTTCTGGTGGCGAGCACCTGATCGACGATGCCGGCGGTGGACGCTTGTTTGATGCGGTCACGATAGCTGTTCACGTTTTGGCTGTTGCGAAATCCTCGATGCGCGACGGGCTCCAGCGACTTTCGATCGGCGCTAACCAGGCAAATCATGCCGATGTCGAACACGCCGATATCGAAAACTCTATTGAGAATGCCCTCCATCATCAGCCTGATATCGAGCGAATCCAGGATCGTCCGGTTGATCTCGTGGAGCGTCTGTAACTCGCCGACGAGGCGCAATCTTTCTGCCGCTTGTTGACGCGCGAACACGCTTCGAAAAGAGATAACTGCGCCCTTGATCTGGCCCCCTTCGATGATCGGCGTGCTGACAAAATCAACGGGGAGGTTCGTTCCGTCTCGCCGTGAAAAGAAATGATCGGAGCCGCTTTGCCTGGTGCCCTCGCGGAGCGAGGTAAACATGGGACAATCCTTTTCCGTGAAGGCCGAACCATCCGTGCGCGAGTGGCGGAGAATCTGCGCCACGGGCCGTCCGACGGTCTCGACTGGGTTCCAGCCCAGAAGACCAACCGCTTTGGGATTGACGAAGGTCACTTTGCCTTCCTGGTCCAGTCCGAAAATCCCTTCCCCAACCGAGTTCAAGATGAGCTTGACCTGAGCCGTTGCCTTCTCGTTAAAGCGCCAAGCGACGACACTGGCGGCGGCAGTCCAGAGTATGAAAAAAGCGTGTATACCGGCCCATGTCCAGGGCGCGTTTAACGCCGCCGCATCATTAAAGACCTCCTCGGGCCATAGGACGCCGAAGATCCCGTGGTGAACGGTCACGAAGATAATGGCCAGAAGATAAGGCGCCCAATCCTGGTAGAGCGCCAGGAACGCAACCATTACAAAGAAATGAAAATGGAGCTCGATGTAACCGCCGGAGAGATGCACAAGGAACGCCGATGAGGTCATCAATCCGAGACCTACCGCGGTCGCCTGAATATCGCGCCGCCTTGTCCCCCAGGCAGCGACGGCAGCGAACAACGCGACAGCCAATCCCTCGGCGATCGTATGCAGAACCATGCCATCTTCGAAGATGGCCGCGAAACTAATATCCCACCGGTAGCCAAGAACCGGACCGACGAGCGCAATCAGTGTGGCATGCAACCAGGTAAGCCCTAGAAGGAAGCGATGACGGCTTTGCCAGAACTCGTCCGGCAGGGTTCCGCCATGCGGCAAGTGACCCATGACCCTGCGGACTAAGCCCTGGAATCCGGGGCGTTCTAATTTGTTGCGGCTAG
>DASWHT010000243.1:0-5394 GCA_036398075.1 Binatia bacterium
ATGACGCCTACACGCGCACAGTGGCCCGCCATATCAGCCGGCATATTCCTGGAAATCCATCTACTTCGGTGGAGAACATGGACGGCGCCGGCAGCGTCATCGCTGCCAACCACATCTATAACAAAGCCTCCCGTGACGGATTGACCGTGGGAGTGTTCGACGCCCACAATATTTTTAACCACATGATGGGTGATCCGAGCCTCCGCATCGACGGCCGCAAATATCTTTGGATCGGCACCCCCAGCAAAGATTCAGTTGCCTGCGCCATAATGGGTTTTACCGGGCTTAAGTCTTTCGACGACATTGTGAAGTCGCAAAAGCCCGTCAAGATGGGGGCCACCCGGGGAGGCAATACCGTTCAGCTGCCGGAGATGATGAACCGCTGGGCGGGAGCGCAGTTCAACATCATCACGGGTTTCACAGGCACGGCTACGATTCGTTTGGCCATGCGCTCTAAGGAAGTGGACGGCGCCTGTTGGACCTGGGACTCCATGCGCTCCACGGCAAGAGCCCTGCTCGATGCCAAGGGCGACGAGAAGATGATTCCCTTTATTATAAACGGCAAATGGGAGGATCCGGAAGTCAAGAACATCGCTCAATTCAAAGAGGTTTTCAAGGACAAGGACAATGTCCACGCATTCACCGTGTGGAACGCCTCGAACGACTTCGCGCGTCCCTTTTCTCTAGCTCCCGGCACGCCCAAAGAGGCCCTGCAAATCCTCCGCAAAGCCTTCGCCGCGACGATGAAAGACAAGGACTATATCGCCGATGCTGAGAAATCCAAGTTGACGGTAGACTATGTGTCCGGAGACGAGGTCGAAAAATTTGTAGCGGAAATCTATGCGATACCCGCTCAAGTGAAAGAGCGGCTTTCCTTCACAGTAAGGAAGAAAAAATAATCCTAGGAGACCTCCATGCTCGACTATTTATACGCCTTCAACGAAGGGTTGATCCGAATACTGCCGTTATCACCCCAGGGGACGGAAAGCTTTTTGTTCATGATGCTTGGGATGTCCATCGGCTTCGTCGTCGGCATCCTCCCCGGTCTTGGCGGCGCCACAACATTGGCGCTCATGTTGCCGTTTATCTACAACATGGACCCGACCACGGCGTTCGCCTTTCTCTTGGGCTCAAACGCAGTAACGGCCACGACCGGCGATATCACATCGGTGCTCTTCGGAGTTCCCGGCGAAGGCATCACCGCCGCGACCATCGTCGATGGCCATCCGATGGCCAAAAACGGCGAAGCAGGACGCGCCCTTGGCGCGGCATTGATGAGTTCGCTGGTCGGCGCCGTATTCGGCGCCTTCATGCTTGCGCTGGCCATCCCCGTCGTAAGTCCGTTGGTATTGTCCATCGGTTCAGCGGAATTCTTCATGCTGGCCGTGCTCGGCATCACCTTCGTCGCTTCGCTGAGCGGCGAAAACATTCCCAAGGGACTCGTCGCCGGCGGTTTGGGACTGGTGCTCGCGATGATCGGCTTGGACCCCATCGAGAGCGTGCCGCGCTTTACCCTTGAAAATGTTCTTGGTGAAGTGCATTCACTATTTCTCTGGGATGGGCTCGCGCTGGTGAGCGTAACCGTCGGGCTTTTCGCCATTCCGGAGATCATCGAACTGGCCGTAAAGGGCACAAGTATTGCCGGGACCAGCCAACCCGGCAAGCTCGGCGGCGTCATGGAAGGAGTCAAGGATACCTTCCGTCACTGGAAGCTCGTGCTTCGGTGCAGCGGTATCGGCGCCTATATCGGTCTGATACCGGGCATGGGCGGCGGTCCTGCCCAATGGCTTGCCTATGCGCACGCCGTGCAAAGCTCGCCGCACAAGGAACGCTTCGGCAAGGGCGCCGTGGAGGGCGTGCTTGGCCCCGGCGCGGCGAATAACTCCAAGGAAGGCGGCTCGCTGATTCCAACCCTGGCCTTTGGCGTGCCGGGAAGCGTCTCCATGGCAATCATGTTGGGCGCATTCATCATTCAGGGAATCGTTCCCGGCCCCGATCTATTGAATCCGGCCAAGCATTTGACCCTCACCTTTTCGTTCGTCTGGATCATCGTCATCACCAATATCATTACGGTGGCCATTTGCTTTCTTTTCCTGAACCAGCTCGCCAAGATTACATTTGTCAAAGGAACCTACCTTATTCCCTTTTTGCTATTGCTGATCTACCTCGGCGGCTTCGCGGTGAAAAACAGTTTTGGCGACATGATGCTCGTGGTGATGTTCGGGATGATCGGGTGGCTGATGGTGAAGTATGACTGGCAGCGACCGCCCCTTCTTCTAGGCCTCGTGCTGGGCGGCATCGCGGAGAATAATCTCTTCATCGCGAGCCGGATCTATGGATGGGGCTGGCTCTTGCATCCCGGGGTTCTGGTCATTGCGTTGATTACATTTCTGGGTATTTTCTATCCCCATCTCGCCGCGCTATTTAAGCGGTCGTCAGAGAGCGAGAAGGCCGGGACCGACAAGCCGGCGCTCACCACCGTGCCGATGCCGCTGGCCACGCGCGTCGGCCAATCTCTCTTCGCTCTGTCTATGTTGCTCATAATGGTCTACGTGGTCTACGAAGCCCAATGGGGCTTTGGCTCCTGGGAGCCGCGCGCCGCCTTGTTTCCTTGGGTGGTCGGCGTGCCCACGCTTCTGTTGGCGCTCTATGTGTTCATCAAGGACGCGCTACAGTCTACCCGACAGGTGAAAGCCGATCAGTTCCATTTCGACAACGAAGCGGCGATTGATCCCCTCATCGCGCGCCAGAGAACCATTGCGATTACCTGTTGGGTCATCGGCTTCTTTTTGGCCATTTGGATATTCGGATTTATACCGGCGTCCGCAATCGCCACTTTGCTCTATTTGAAATTCGGCGCGGGGGAAAAATGGCCCATCACGGTCGCGATCAGCGCCGCCTGCTGGCTTTTCTTCTGGGGCCTGTTCGATCACGCGCTGCAAATGCCGTTTCCAAAAGGCGCGGTTCTGGAATGGTTGCCGGGGAGCGTGGCAAATTTGATGCCCGCTATTTTTGGCTGACGCGGACGAGGTCTACCCTGTTGAGAGCAGAGAAACTCGTATCCGACGTTTTTGGTATCGCGATCTTACTCACATTTGCGGCGGTTTTGCCGCTGCTGGCGGTTCTCGTCATCGTGTTCGCATTTTTCGATTTAGAAAGGGGCTATTTATGAAACAACTAGGCTCAATTTTGCTGCTCTGGATTTTTTCGATGCTCGCATACCCGCCACGGGTCGCCGCTCAAGACCAACAATTTTATCAAGGGAAAACCATCAAGGTGGTGGTGGGTTTTACCTCCGGCGGATTTTATGACCGTTGGTCAAGGCTGCTGGTGCGCCACGTGCCCAAGTATCTGCCGGGCAATCCGGAGATGGTCGTGCAGAACATGCCCGGAGCGGGCGGGCTCATCGCTGCGAATCATATGTACAGCGTTGCAAAGCCCGACGGGCTGACGCTCGGCATGCTCTCCTACGGCATGTATTTGGACCAGCTCGTTGGCCGCAAGGAAGTCCAATATGACGTGCGAAAGTTCGGCTGGATCGGCTCCCCGGAGAAGAGCGACGTGCTTATGTATATGCGCAGCGACTCTCCTTACAAATCGCTCGAGGACGTCCGCAAAGCGAGCACGCCGCCCAAGTGTGGTTCCACCGGCACCTCCGGCACCGACTATATATTGGCCCGCCTCCTCGAAGATACTCTCGGGCTGAAGATCGATACCGTCTTGGGTTATCCCGGTGGCAGCGAAATCGATTTGGCGGTGGAAAAGGGCGAGGTGCAGTGCCGCGGTTTAACCGCCGCGCCGTACTTCGGACGCGAGCCGTTCATTTCGTGGCGCAAACGCAACTTCGTAAATGTGCTGATCTATGGCGGGCAAAAGCGCGATCCGAGAATACCTGACACCCCGACGATTTACGAAATCTTTGACCAGGAAAAGACGCCGGAAGAAAGCCGCCGCGTCGCCGACGTCATTTTGCGCGGCGGTGATTTCGGCCGGCCTTGGGTCGTCCCGCCGGGTACGCCAACCGCGCGTGTCAAATTGTTGCGTGATGCATACGCCAAAGTGATGGCCGACAACGCTCTCCTGGATGAGGCGAAGAAAGGCAAGATGGAAGTCGAACCTGTTAGCGGGGAAGAGTTGCAGAAACTCGCTGAGACCATGCTCAGCCATCCGCCGGGCGTCATCGCGCGGGTGAAAAAATTGTTGGGCGCAAAATAAAGCAAAAACAAAAGTTAGAACCATCAGGAGGATATTCATGATTTACCGATTCATCGGCGGGACGCTCCTTGCTTTGGCGCTGGCATCATTGACTTCGGCGGCGATCGCCCAGGCGCCCTATTATGCGGGGAAAACCATACGTTTTGTCGTCGGTGTCGCCGCCGGTGGCGGTTATGATACGTACGCACGTGCCGTTGCACGCCATATTAGTAACCATATCCCCGGCAAGCCCGCGACCGTGGTCGAGAACATGACCGGGGCCGGCGGCTTGGTGGCGGCCAACTATCTTTACAAACAGGCCAAGCCCGACGGATTGACGATCGCCATGTTCAACAACTCTCTCGTCCTACAGAAAGGGCTCGGGGACCCTAGAATCGGCATCGACTTTCGCAAGCTCGGCTGGATCGGCGCGCCTAGTGTCGGCGCGCCGATGTGCATGGTGATGGGTTTCACGGGATTGAAAACACTCGACGACGTACTGAAGAACAAAAAGCCCCTCAAGGTAGGGGCGACGCGAGCGGGTTCTGCGGGCTATGACTTGCCGCTTATCCTGAATAAGACCATGGGAACCAACTTTGAGGTTGTTAGCGGTTACACCGGCACCGCCACGACTAGAGTCGCCTTGCAATCGCGCGAGCTGCAGGCTTTCTGTTCTCAGTGGGAATCAATGCGAGTCACGGCGCGCGCCATGTTGGACGCGCCGGGGGATGACAAGCTGATTCCTTTTATCATCAGCGAGAGATGGGAGGATCCGGAAGTCAAAGATCTGCCGCTGTTCAAAGACGTCATCAAAGATCCGAAAAAGTACGCGATCTATAGGGGCTGGGCGTCGCAAATGGACTTTCAGCGCCCCTTCAGCGTGTCGCCAGGGACGCCGAAGGAGCGCATTGCCATTTTGCGCAAGGGGTTGGCCAATGCCTTGAAGGATCCCGCGCTGCTCAAGGAGGCCAACAAGTCCAAGCTCGTCATTACTTCTGTATCGGGTGAGAAGACCCAAAAGCTCGTCGACGAGATACTTTCGATGCCCGCTGATGTCAAAGAAAGCCTGTCGTTCCTCGTGCGCAAACAAGGCGGGTGAGGCAAAGAGAACGAAGTCCGCGCAATGGAGCGTTCGGTTGGAAGAGCAGATTGAAACAATCGGTGACGCTGACGTTGCCGCGGTTGCGATCGCCAAGGAGG
>DASWHT010000244.1:0-2412 GCA_036398075.1 Binatia bacterium
GCGCGATGGGCTTCAGCTCCCCCAACGCCGCGGAAAAGCACCTGCGCACGCTCGAGCGCAAGGGCGCCATCGAAATGCTCGCCGGCGCCTCGCGCGGCATCCGCCTGAAGGCCGACCCCGGCCTGCCGCTGATCGGGCGCGTCGCTGCCGGCAGCCCGATCCTCGCCGAGGCGAACGTCCAGGCGCGCTACCGCGTCGATCCCCACCTCTTCAAGCCGCGCGCCGACTACCTCCTCAACGTGCGGGGCTCAAGCATGCGCGACGCCGGCATCCTCGATGGCGACCTCCTCGCGGTGCACGCCACGCACGAGGCGCGCTCCGGCCAGATCGTGGTCGCGCGGCTGCACGACGAGGTGACGGTGAAGCGCTACAAACGCAGCGGCAGCCGGGTTCAGCTTCTACCGGAAAACCCGGACTTCAAGGCGATCGAGGTGGATCCGCGGCGCGACGCCCTGGCGATCGAAGGCGTCGCAGTTGGACTAATTCGCAGTAGCAGGTCCCTCCAATGACTGCACCAATCACCGATGACGGACTCATTGCTCCCGAAATCGGGCCTTGGGGCGAACAGAAATATGGATTGCTGCAAGGGTATGCCAGGGTATTTGCGACCTCAATGAAGCGCAAATGGGGCGCCAGAGTTTACGTAGACCTGTTTGCTGGAAGTGGTCGGTCAACTATTAGGGATACGAACAGGGTTCTCCTCGCTTCGCCTCTTCTGGCACTTGAAATCCCCGACAGATTTGATCGATATATCTTTTGCGAGAAAGATCCCCAAAAAATCACAGCGCTTGAAAAGCGCGTTCGGAGAGATTACCGCAATGTAGATATTCGTTTTATTTCAGGGGACGCAAATGAAGAAGTGCGAAAAATTGCAGGCGAAATTCGTGAATACGGAAAAATAAAGAAGAGATTTTTGACATTTTGTTTCGCAGATCCCTGGAAGCTCGAAAACTTGCGGTTTTCGACTATCGAACAGCTAGCAGAGCTATATGTCGATTTTCTGATCCTCATTCCGACTGGAATGGATGCCGCTCGTAACGTCGAACATGTTTATATTCGACCAGACAACAAAACGTTAGACGAGTTTGTTGGGACTCCGAAATGGCGAGAAGCGTGGCGAAATGCAGAATCCCGGAAAGAAACATTTGATAGTTTTCTCACTAATTTCTATGCCACAAGAATGGAACAACTCGGTTATCGTGAGCATGCAGCTGAACAAACTCAATTGATTCGTTCTACGGAGAAAAACCTGCCACTCTACCGTTTGGCGTTCTTCAGCAGACATGAACTCGGCCAGCAGTTTTGGAAGGAAGTGAAGAAATACGTAAATCCGCAGTTAGACCTTTGGCGATGAGGGGTAACTAATATGGCGCAGCTTTCGCCGATTGAATGGACAGAGGCGACTTGGAACCCGCTCACCGGCTGCACGAAGATCAGCCCGGGTTGCAAGCACTGCTACGCCGAGCGCATGTCACTGAGACTACAAGCCATGGGGCAACCGAACTACGTCAACGGCTTCGCTCTGGCTTTGCATGAACACATGCTCTCAATCCCCCTCCATTGGAAGAAACCGCGGCGGATTTTTGTGAATTCCATGAGCGACCTCTTTCAGAACAAAGTACCACTCGATTTCATCAAGAAAGTGTTTTCCGTAATGAAGGAGGCGAATCAACATCAATTCCAAGTCCTCACCAAGCGCTCGGATCGCCTGCTCGAGCTCGATAAACATCTCGATTGGCGCCGGAATATCTGGATGGGGGTTAGCGTCGAGAACCAGAAGTACGGTTTCAGGATCGATCACCTTCGTCAGACTCGTGCTCATATCAAGTTCTTATCTCTGGAGCCCCTGCTCGGGCCATTAAACGATCTCGACCTCTCCGGGATCGATTGGGTAATCGTCGGCGGGGAATCCGGTCCCAAGGCTCGTCCGGTTGATCCCACCTGGGTGAGAGATATCCGCGACCAGTGCCTGGAAGCCGGCGTTGCTTTCTTCTTCAAGCAGTGGGGGGGTAAGCGGAAAAGCAAAACCGGCAGGAAGCTGGATGGTCGGACATGGAATCAGTATCCGGATACTCGACTTCAACCAGCGCCGTTAGGTCACGCCAAGACTGTTTTTTTGCAGGCTGAGGCGTAATCGCTGATGGGTATATGGCTACACTCCTATCCATCAGTGACGTCCTTAATCATCCCGCGATCTGGCGCGGCGGCGCGCTCGGGAGCGTGGCGACGCCGGGCGTGCCCACGGGATTTCCCGCGCTCGACGCGGAGCTCCCGGGCGGCGGCTGGCCGGCCGCGGCGTTGACCGAGATCCTGCCGCAGCACGAGGGGATCGGGGAGCTGCGCATCCTCGGCCCCGCGCTCGCGAGCCTGTCGGCATGCGGGCGCTGGCTGGCGTGGATCGCCCCGCCGTAC
>DASWHT010000245.1:0-6812 GCA_036398075.1 Binatia bacterium
TTTCGCGAATCAGTTTTTCGTCATCGCTAAGTTTGAAATTCATAATGGTCTCACCACGAAGGCGCGAAGGTCACGAAGTAGGGGACGGTCGCGACCGTCCCGTACTCCGAACCCTTCGTGTGCTTCGTGCCTTCGTGGTTAGTCCCCTCTTCTTTGCGCCCTTTGTGGTTAACTCTCTTCTCCTATTCCCCCACCCATTTTCATATCAGCTCTAACAGTTGCGCGCCCTCTCTAAAGAGCGCGCGTTGTATGATATGGCGCTGGATTTCCGACGGCCCTTCGATGATCCGGCGCGCCCGGGCGTGACGGAACGACCGCGCGATGACGTGGCGTTTGCGAAACGCCGCCGGACCGGCCGCTTCCAGAGCGAAATCGATCACCCTGTGCAATAGCTCGGTGCCGAACAGTTTCACGTTCGCAGCTTCGGTGCGGACGTCGAGTTTTTGATCCGCTTTCCATGCGCCGTAATAGGTGATCGTTCTCAGCGCGTCTAGCTCGCCGAGAAAGTGGCCGATGGCGCCGCTGTGCTTTTCCGCCTCTCTGGCATCACCGCGCAACGAGTCGGCCACAGTGCGCAGCACGCGGCGCGCCGCGCCGTGCGCCCGCATGCCCACTTGAAAGCGGCGCGCGCCCAGCCATGCCTGATTGAGCGCCCAGCCGTTGCCCACTTCGCCAAGCAACTGCGATTTATGGACCCGGCAATCTTCGAAGACCAGCTCGCATGGCTCGCTTCCCGCGATGGTCTCGATGCTGCGCGCGACGCGGTAGCCGGGCGCCCCGGTGTCGATCAGAAAGCAGGTAACGCCTTCGCGCCCCTTGGTGCCCGGCAGGCGGGCGAAGAGCTGTACGAAGTCCGCGACATCGGCGAAGGTAGGAAACATCTTTGTGCCGTTGATGATGAAGTCGTCGCCGTTGGGGGTCGCCGTGGTTTGCAACATCGACGGATCGGCGCCCGACGCCGGCTCGCTCAAAGCGAAGGCGGATGTTTTTTCGCCGCGGATGCAGGGTAGCAAAAACCGATCGACCTGGTCGCCCGTGCAATTATAGAGAATATTCGAGACATGGTTGCCCAATTCAAAAGGAATCGAACTTTTCTCCAGCTCCTCGGTGGTGGCGATCATTGCGACATTGCTCACCGCCATGCCGCCATACTGCTGCGGCACGTCGAGATACCAGAGCCCCCTCGCTTCAGCCTTTTTTTCCAAGCCTTCCATGAGCCCGATGTAGCGCTTGATTTCCGGATCGCGGCTCAAGGTCGCCCGGCTTTTCCACCGCGTGCCTTCAAAAATGTCCGGCGCGTTGGCAAACTCCTGCTCCAGCGGGATCAATTCGTCGCGCACGAAGTCTTCTATGCTTCTGCGCAGTTTTTCTTCTTCCTCGGTCAGGCGAAAATCCATGATGACTCTCGATGCTTGGAGCCCATTTACCACAGTTGCATCCAGTGAAAAAGGGTATATCGCCATTGACCTTCAATCGTGTCGTGTGGTAATCGGTGGCGCGGTATAGCGAAACCTGTGGAGCCTGGGTAAACCCTGTACCACGAACTCACCCCGTGGCTTTCGGTGTTGCCGTTAGTGGTATTTCATCCCCGCGCTCACGTACGGAGCGTTCTGTGGTACGGGGTAAATCCGATAGTATTCGAAGGAGATGGTCATGGCAGTCCCAAATTTGGCAGACGTGAGAGTTATCGACGCCGACGGTCATGTGCGCGACCGTGACTCGGATATTCGCAAGTTTATGGCTGAGCCCTATTGCCGCCGCCAAGGCGGACTTTTGCCAAACGATGTCTGGGACTCCAGCATGTTTGGCAAGCTCGGCTTGCGCGTTGACGACGTGCCGACCCGGCTGCGCGATATGGACAAAGAGGGCATCGACATTTCAGTCTTGTTTCCAACCAGCGGTTTTGGCATCACGCAAACACCGGAGAGAGACTATGCCACCGCTTACTGCCGCGCTTACAACGATTGGGTTGCGTCAGTTTGCGCCGAAAGCCCGCGCCTAAAAGCCGTGGGCCTCGTTCCCTTTCAAGATGTCGATGCCGCGTGCAAAGAAGCCCAGCGGGCGATAACCAAGCTCGGCCTTGTGGGCATCGCGGTCGGCAGCTTTGGGCTGAAAGAACATATCGGCCAGCCTCTGTTCTGGCCGATCTATGAAGAATTACAAAAGCTCAACGCGCCGCTGTTGATCCATAACTCGCGCCAGGGGCCGGCAGGCGAGATTCGCTTTGACACTTTTTTATTCCGCCACACCATTGGGCGTCCTTTCGAAACCTTTATCGACTGCGCGGCGCTGGTTTATGGCGGTGTGCCGGAAAAGTTTCCCAACCTGCGCATCGCCTTTTTGGAATGCGGTTGCGGTTGGGTACCATACTGGATGGACCGGATGGATGAAGAATGGGAGAAGCGCAAATCCGAGGCGCCACTATTGAAGAAAAAGCCGAGCGCATATATGACTGCGGGGAACTGGTTCTACGCCACCGAGCCGGAGGAAAGCACGTTGCCTTATGTTTTGGAAAATGTCGGTGAAGATGCCATTTTGTTCGCCTCGGACTATCCCCACTGGGACGGTAATTTCCCCTACATGGTATCGACAGTGCGCGGCAGAACGGATATATCAGAGCGGCAGAAAGACAAGATTACGCGCGCCAACGCCATGAAACTTTACGGCTGGGCCGTATAGGAAGGATAACATCGTGAAAATCAGAGGGCCGGCGATTTTTAGTTTTTGCGCACTAATATTTTTTATCGTTTGGGTGTACTACGCCCAGGATTGGCGCCTCCAGGCCCGGCTTTACCCTTGGGCCATCGGCTTCCCGATGGTGATCTTGGCCTTCATCCAGGTCATTTTGGACCTAAGAGGATATAAGGCCAAAGAAACATCCGACGGCGCGCCGGTGGATTTTCAATTTACCAAGGAGATTGATCCGGCGCTGGCCAAAAAGCGGGCTATAGTCATGTTTACCTGGTTTTTTTGCTTTTTGCTTGGGGTTTGGCTTTTGGGATTCCCTATCAGCATCGTCATAATGATGTTTTCGTATCTAAAAATACAATCGAGAGAGTCCTGGATCACGTCTATCTCTCTGACGGCGATTGCCTTCGGCTTTTTTTGGATGCTGTTCGTAAAGCTCCTTACACTGCCCTTTCCCGATGGGCGCATCTTTGTCTGGCTTGGGCTGGATTAAAATTCTATAGCAGCGTGCAAACGGCGGTAACTTGTATAGCACCCGATCCGGCAATCCCCCTTTGTTAACTCATTTTGCCACACAGCAATCACCGGCTTCATCCAGAACTGTAGCCGAAACTTCTGTTCGCCGGTGTGACATAGGGGCGCTACTAAATTTCGGTTTAGCATCGTCCAATGTAGCGAGGGATGAAATAATGGTTTCGACAATGAACGAGCATCCCGGGATCTAAGCTAGAAGAAAAGTCAGGAGGGATAATGGGCATTGTAATCCTCGTCGTTTTTTTAATCGTTTACTCCGCCACGTTCCTTCGGGCTCAAGCCACGCCGTTTTACCAGGATAAGACCGTTAGAGTGATCGTCGGCTTTACGCCCGGAGGCTTCTACGATCGCTGGGCGCGACTGCTGTCGCGCTACATGCCGAAGTACATACCGGGGAACCCCAACTTCGTCGTGCAAAACATGCCTGGGGCGAGTTCGGTGATCGCGGCCAACTATGTTTACAACCTGGCCAAGAGCGACGGTCTGACCTTGCTGGTGCCGATAAACAGTTTGTACCTAGATCAAATCGTCGGCCGTAAAGAAGTCAAGTTCGATATGCGCAAATTTGAATTTATCGGCACCCAGGAAAAGGCGCTAACGATGCTCTATTTCCGCGCCGATAGTCCGATCAAGTCCGTTGCGGATATCATTAAAGCCAGCGAACCGCCCAAATGCGGCTCAACCGGAACAGCCAGTACGGGCTATCTTGTCGCGCGACTCATGGACGAAGCTTTCAAGGCAAAGCTCAACACAGTGACGGGATATCAGGGCGGCAGCGAGATCGACGTCGCGGTGGAGCGCGGTGAAATCGTCTGCCGGGGCATGGACATTCCCCCTCACTTTGGCCGCGAGCCGTTCGATACCTGGCACAAGACGGGCTTCGACCGTCACATTCTCCAAGGCGGGCCGAAGCGCGATCCACGCATGGGCGATGCACCGACGCTCTTCGAACTCATGGATCAATATAAGACTCCAGAAGTTCTGCGCGGTGTAACGCGCATCGTTTTGGCGGGCGGAGAATTCGGCCGCCCGATGGTGGCCGGCCCGGGCAACCCGCCGGATCGAGTGAAGATGCTCCGTGAGGCTTACGCCAAGGCCATGAGAGATCCCGGCCTCATCGAAGAAGCGAAAAAGGGCAAAATGGATATGGAGCATACGCCGGGCGAAGATCTGCAAGTTCTGATGAAAGAACTCATGAACCAGCCGCGCGAAGTCGTGGAGCGGGTCAAGAAAGTGCTCGGAGAATAGTGGAAACCGCCCAGATGCCGGTGCGGACACCGAGGCCTTGGCTAAGTAAGGTTATCGCGGCAACCGCGCAAGCCGTGCAGCGACCGGAGAAATTTTGACCGGCAAAAACTGAGAAGCTATCGGCTATCCCTGAAGGTTGCATCCAGGCAGTCATGAGGGATATGCTCGGTCAAAAATATCCGCGGAAGGAGAAAGTTACCGCATGATTCTGATTCTCGCCTTAGTTCTCACGGTCGGGTGGAGTTCATCTCTGCTTGCCCAGGCGCCCTTCTACCGAGGCAAAACGGTCACGATCGTGGTCGCGGCCAAGGCCGGCGACGTTTACGACCTCTACCCCCGGCTCCTTGCGGAATTTCTTCCCAGGCATATCCCGGGCGGCCCCAACATTATTATTCAGAACGTCGCCGGCGCTGCCGGCCTCATCGGCACGAACCAGCTTTACAACACTGCCAAGCCGGACGGCCTGACCTTGGGCGCGACGTATGCAGCGCTGTATTTCGAGCAACTCGTCAAGCGGCCGGAAGCGAAATTCGACTGGAGCAAGTTCATCTGGATCGGCAGTCCCGTAAGTTCGAAGAGTCTCATGTACATGCGCGCCGACACGCCCTATAAGACAATCGAAGACGTTCGAACCGCGACGGCTCCGCCAAAGTGCGGCGCAACCGGAGTCACATCGTCGGCCTATTATATGCCAAAACTGATGGAAGATGCGTTTGGCGCCAAGTTCGACGTCGTTTCGGGGTATGTGGCGGGATCGGACATCGATCTGGCGGTGGAGCGCGGCGAAGTGGTTTGCCGGGCCTTTACCATCAATGCCTTTTTCGCGCGGGAGCCGTTTATCACTTGGCGCAAGAAAAATTTCGTTCGTGTCCTGTACCAGACGGGCGCAAGACCGGATTCCAGGCTTAAGGACGTGCCGCTGTTCGACGAGTTGATGAACAAGTATAAAACCGCCGAGAATGCTCGGCGCCTGGCAAAAGTGGTGTTGGCATCCGACGAGTTTGGCCGTCCCATAGTCTTCCCTCCGGGGGTACCGGCGGATCGAGTTAAGATCATGCGCGACGCATTTAACAAAACGATCAGTGATCCGGCCTATTTGGCCGAGGCGGAAAGACGCCGGCTCGACATCGACCCGACCCCCGGTGAAGAGCTGGACAAGCTCGCCAAGGAAGTCATGACCACCCCGCCGGATGTCATTGAGAGAGTGAAAAAGCTGTTCGGGAAGTAAAACCATTCGATCGGGTCGTGGAGGCTAATATTACTCATGGAAAGGTCACTGCTCCACCAGTTCAAGAGTTCAAGGGCTAAAACCTTCAAGGTAATCGGACTCCTTGCCTTTTCTGTCGTTGAACTCTTGAACGCTTTGAACCTTGAACGGGCGTCTACAAATCCGTTCAAAAGTTCAAAGGTTCAAGCGTTCAAAGTTCTCCTGATTTTGGCATTTCTGACCCTTGAACTCTCGAACCCCTGGAACCTTGAACTAGCATTCGCGCAAGCGAATTTTTATCAAGGCAAGACCATCAAGCTCGTCGTCGGCTCCTCAACCGGCGGTGGATATGATCTATGGGCGCGCTTGCTCGCTCGCTATTACGGCAAACACATTCCCGGTAATCCGGAGATTGTCGTCCAGAACGTGCCAGGCGCCGGCTCCGTCGTTGCCGCGAACCAAATTTATAACTTAGCCAAACCCGACGGGCTTACGCTCGGCGCGATTCTTCCCGCACTCTATTTCGATCAGTTGGTGGGCCGATCAGAAATCAAATTCGACTGGGTTAAGTTTACCTGGATTGGTTCTCCCGAACAGAACGAACCGCTCCATTACATGCGCGCCGACTCGCCGTATAAGACCGTGGAAGATATTCGGACGGCCACAGAACCGCCGCGCTGCGGTAGTTCAGGAACGGGAACCACCGGCCATTACATACCGCGACTGCTCGAAGAAACACTTGGACTGAAGCACACCATCGTCGGTGGTTACCAGGGCGGTACGGAAATCGATCTGGCCGTGGAACGCGGGGAAGTCATCTGTTGGTCGCCGCTCATCGCCACCTTCTTCGGACGCGAACCTTACATGAGTTGGTACAAGAAAGGCTTCGTGCGCGTGCTAGTTCAAATGGGTAAAAAGCGCGACCCGCGGCTGGAGAGCGTGCCAACCATTTACGAGTTGATGGACCAGTATAAAACCCCGGAGGCGGGCAAGCGCCTCGCGCGAGTGGTCTTAACAGCCGCCACGCTGGGCCGTCCCATCGTCGCGCCGCCCGCGCTGCCGGCGGAGCGGGTAAAGCTTTTGCGGCAGGCGTACGTCGCGACAATGAAAGATCCTGAGCTTTTGGCCGAAGTGA
>DASWHT010000246.1:0-7219 GCA_036398075.1 Binatia bacterium
ATTCAAAAACCGCCGGGAAAAGTCGGATAGCTACCACGGCTATGGCATTCAAGATTTTCTCGATATCGAAGCGCGGTTTGGCACCAAGGAGGATTTACAAAAGCTGGTAAAAGAAGCCCACGCCCGCGGCTTGTACGTGATTCTGGATATCATTCTCAATCACACGGGCGATAACTGGGCCTATCCCGGCGATCATCCCTATTACTTCACGAAGCAAGCGTCCGGAGCGTTCGATTTTGGCTTCTGGCGCCAGGTTGAAGGCGAAGCCGGTTTTCAAGCGGACGACGCGGTGTGGCCGGAGGAACTGCAGCGCGTCGATGGCTACAAGCGGCGCGGTCAAATCACCGACTGGAACGACCCGGAGCAGGCGGTCAACGGCGATTTTCTCAGTCTCAAAGAACTCGATATAACTCGGCCGGACGTGCTCAACACGCTGATCCAGGCTTACAAGTACTGGATCGCCGCCGCCGACATCGACGGCTTCCGCGTCGACACGGTAAAACATATGGAATCCAGCGCCACGGCGATTTTTTGCAACGCGGTGCGGGAATACGCCAAGCGGATCGGCAAGCAGAATTTTTTCATCTTCGGCGAGATCGTCGCCGACGACGCGACCCTGCAGCGCTACATCGGACGCAACAGCCGCATCGAGGGCACCAGCGAGCGTTTTCCGTCCCTCGACGCGGCGCTGGATTTTCCTCTCTATTTCATTCTCGAAGACGTGATCAAAGGCTTTATCCCGGCGGGAAATTTGCGCGACCGCTATGAGCGCTTCAAAACCATGTACTCGGATCATGGCGCAGCGGGCCAGTACTTTGTCACGTTCGTCGACAACCACGACCAGATGTCGCGGCCTTATAAACGGTTTATGAATAACAATCCCTTTCCCGCCCAGGCGGTTCTCGCCATCGGCTATCTGCTCACCAGCCAGGGCGTTCCCTGCATCTATTACGGAACGGAGCAAGGCTTCGACGGCGGCGGCAATCACGACAGCTTCGTGCGCGAATGCATGTTCGGCGGCCGGTGGGGCGCCTTCGACAGCACCGAACGCCACTTTTTCCGGCCATCCCATCCGATCTACAAAAGCATCGCCAAGATCGCGGCGGTTCGGCGCCAGGAGCCTGCCCTCCGTTACGGCAGACAGTACTTCCGTGAGATCTCCGGCAACGGCAGTGACTTCGGTTATCCGGTCGATGGGAACTGCACCCTCGCGTTTTCAAGAATTCTGGATACCACGGAAGTCCTGATCGCGATGAACCTGCAGGCAGCCGCCAGAGCAGATTTCGTCACCATCGACTTCAATCTCAATAGCGCCGGCGCCAAGCTGGGAAACCTCCTAAATCCGCAATCGCAAGTGACGGTGGAGCAAAGGGGCGACCGTCTCGCGGTCAGAGTTCCCCTGACCGCGCACGAACTGGCAATCCTGAAGCGGGTTTAAAGGCGTAACTCCATTACTCCACCACTCCAGCACTCCAGGCTACAATGGTTCCAACGCCATAAAGAAAAACTTTGGTGGGCCCATAGCGCCTATGCCTTGCTGCTCGGCATCGGCATCATTTGGCTGGGGGCGCGGAATTTCGCCTACCTTCGAATCGCCGTGTTCCACGTCGCGGTTATATGGCTCATTAGTTTATTTCTGCCAACACTGCTCGGTCATCCGCGCGTGCCGCCCAGCTGGACGCCGCGCATCCGCTTGGTGGCGAATTTCTTCAACAAAAACCTCTACCAGCAGGTGCTTTTTTTCGTGCTGCCGATCTATTACGACAGCGCCACGCTTAGCTCCGGCAATTTTTTTTTCGTCGTCCTGGTGGGATTGTCTGCGACGCTCTCGACCCTCGACATTATTTACGACCGGCATCTTTCGGCGCGACGAAGCTTGACGGCGCTGTTCTTCGCCTTCAACCTGTTCGTTTTAATCAACGTCATGCTTCCAGTCCTGTGGAGCTTGAGCAATACCTGGACGACCCGTATTGGCGCAGTGGCCGCGGCCCTGGGTCTGCTAAGTTTTTACTTTTCTGCCGCCAAGCCGAGAATGCTCCGCATCGCGCTGCCGGGCATCATTGCGATACCCTTGATAGTCCTGGTCGAGCTGGCGCGTCCCTATATCCCTCCGGCGCCCCTGCGCCTGGCCGCCGTGGAATTTGGTACGGATTTTCAAAGGACGGCGATGCAGATCGAGTCTCGGTTAACCGAACTGTCACCGGCGCGCGCGCTTTGGTTATACGGCCTCACGGCGATCAAGGCGCCCATGGGTCTCAAGGAGCGAGTGCGCCACCGCTGGTACGTCAATGATAAATTGATTTGGGATTCGCCTTATCACACTATCGTAGGCGGACGTGAAGCCGGCTTTCGCTTTTGGACCCGCTGCTTCTTTGACTCCATCCCGCCCAAGGCGAAGTTGCGGCTTGACGTTGAAACGGAAGGAGGGCAACTGATTGGCCGGGCCCGGCTGTGAAAACCTTAAACACCGGTTAAACGCCTTACATTCACCTCCGGACAGCCTGTCATTGGGGGAATTTTTTCCCCGGCCGCACCGCCCGAGTGTCAAACAACTGCCAACTCCGTCAAGAATATTCCTATTTTCCATTCCTAATTCCCATACCTGCCCCTGTTCGCCCTTGAATTACCTCGTGTAATTGCAAATCCTTGCAGGGGGCTTCGATGGAATACACTTTGCTACATCAAGCCTTGACGCAGGCGCTACGCCGGTAAATATCAAGTCCAAAAAGGAGAAGGCGCGATGTTTGACGAAAGCGTGCATATTGATGTTACAGAGTTGCTCAATTTCAACGAGGCCGAGATCAAATTCGTTTACCCCGATGCCGAGAGAGCAGAGGCCCGGGGCGAGAGCACCCCACCAGAGCCCGGCTCGGAGCCTCCCCTGGAATTGGACGCCCAGGCAAATTTGCTTCGCGGACTGCTCCACGAAATCAAATCGCTGACGGACCGCGCCTGCGATACGGCCGTGCGCGAAGCGCAACACTCCGCTCAGGTCGAGGAGATGGCTGGAGTCGAGCTCGTCAACTTGCGGCTTCAGCTCAAAGAAAAAAACGAAGCCCTCGACGCGCGCGACCGGGCGCTGCGCGAACGCGAGGCCATCGCCAAGGAGAAGATCGAATCGTTGCAAATCATTTCGCGCGACAAAGACGCGCAATTGGAAAATTGCCATACGCGCTCAAGAGGGCTTCTCGGGGAAATCGACGGCCTCAATCTGCGGCTCAATGACGCGGCAACGGCGATGAAGCAAGCCGAGTCGCGCTTTCGCGACTTCGCCGAGCATCAGCAAGGCACAATGAGCGAACTGCGCGATGAGGTCAAAGCCATGGAGGATTCACTTCAAGGCAAAGACGCCGCGCTGAGACAGCTGGACGAAGAGTCGCGCATGGCCATCGGCGCCCTGGAAAGACGATTGCAAACCGCCAACGCCAATCTGGAGACTAAAGAAGCCGAACTTCGCGAAAAAGCGGCCGCGCTGCAAGCCGCCGCGTCTTGCGAGCAAACCGTGGCTCAAATGATGCAACAACTTGCCGCCGAATCGCAAACAATCATGGCCGAGCTGCGTGAAAAGGACCAACTGGTGTCCGAGATAGAAAATAAGCTGTACCGCCCCTTCGACAACGGCATCCTGTGGAACAACGGCGCGGCCGTGCAGGAACGGTTGCTCTAGAGCAGGCTGCTGAAAAAGCCTAATCGTGCTTGTATCTCGTGCTCGCTCCGGGCGCAGTATCGAACGAAACAGACTCTCACCACGAAGCGCCTAATGCAGCAGAGCCGCAACCAAAAGGAAAAAGAGATTTAACCACAAAGAGCACAAAGGTCACAAATAAGGGGACGGCTATAGCCGTCCCCTTTGGATGATTTAACCGCAGAGAACGCAAACGACGCAAAAATTTTATCTTGCGCGCTTCGCGCCCTTTGAGTTCTTTGTGCTCTTTGTGGTTAATTTTCTTAAGTCCGTGCTTCGTATTCTTCGTGCCTTCGTGGTGAGTCCTCTCTCCTCCCATCTTTGCTCAAAACACCGTATCATTTGTATTCGATCCCTCCCCAAGATATGTAAATTGAGAAGGGCAAACCGGGTTACATTCGTCCCGGCAACGCAGTCTTGAATCGAAAGGACTCAATGAAAAAACTTTTGGGACTGCTGGTCATCAGCGGCGCGGTCTTGGGCGCGCTGTTTTTTCTTACCCAACTTTCCGTGCCCACTACGGGTCAGGCGACTCCCCGTTTCACTTTGAAGCCAGCCACCGAGATTCAAGAAGGCGCCATCGTTACCATCGAATATACTCTCACGGACAACACCGGCGCGGTCATCGATTCCAACGCGGGCAAGGAGCCCATGACCTACATTCATGGCGCCGGCCAGATCGTGCCGGGACTGGAGCGAGCACTGAACGGACTCAAGGTCGGCGACCAAAAGAAAGTCCAGGTGAGGCCCGAAGAGGGCTACGGGCTGCCGGATGAAAAGGCATTTCGGGAACTCCCCAAGGATACCATTCCACCGGACGCGCAAAAGGTCGGCGCCATGCTCATGACTAAGAGTCCAGACGGGCGCATGATACCCATCCGGGTTCATAAAATAACCGGCGCCACCGTGGTCGTGGACTTCAATCATCCGCTGGCGGGTAAGACTCTCAACTTCGACGTCAAGGTCAAAGACATCAAAGCCGCGGAGGCCAAGTAGGGGCCTGTCGCAATTCCGTTCATGGTTCGACAGGCTCACCACGAACGGATCGCGACACTCCAAAATTCAAAGACTTAGCCGTTCGTCCTGAGGCTCTCGAAGGGCGGACGGCCAATTGCGTCACAGTCGCTACAGTGAGGAGGAAGCGATGGCGATGAATTTCTGCTTACATGGTTCCGCGCGCACCGCTCGGGAAGCGGTGGCCCGCGCCAAACGCGCCGAAGAGCTTGGCTTCGAAACGATCTTTTTCGCCGACAGCCAGATGAACAATGTCGATCCTTTTCAGGCCATGGCGATGTGCGCGGTCAAAACGAAAAAGATCCGCTTCGGCACCGCGGTGACCAACATTGTCTATCGCGATCCCTCCATTGTCGCCAATTCCTTCGCCACGCTGAATGAAATATCCGAAGGCCGCGCCATCGTTGGCATGGGCACCGGCGACGGACCGGTGTATAGCCTCGGACGAACGGCGACCAAACTCGTAGATTTCGAAAAGGGGCTGCGCCTCATCCGCGATCTCTTGCACGACCGCGGCGTCGATGTACCGACGAGCAAAGAGCGGGCCGGCGGCAACGTCAAGCTCAAGGCCGGCAGGCGCCCCGTGCCGGTTTACATCTCCGCCGAAGGGCCGAAGACTCTGCGCGTCGCCGGGCGCATCTCTGACGGAGTCATACTCGGCACCGGTTTCGACCTGGACGTTCTGGAGTGGGCCGAAGCGCGCATAGCCGAAGGGGCGAGGGAAGCCGGCCGCTCGCCGTCGGATATAGACATCATGCCCGCCGGTATGATCGTGGTGGATGACGACGGCGATTTCGCGCGCAAGCGCGTGCGCTCGCGCATGGCCAATCGCGCGCACCACAATTTTCGCTTCACCATGGAAACCGTGCCGGAAAAGGAAGTCGCGGGCGTGCAAAAATTCATGGACGGGTTCGATATCTCGAGATCAATTGAAGAGCGGGTCGATCCCGAGCTGGTGACCGGCTATCTTCTCGAGCGCTTTACCATCGCCGGCACGCCGGACGAATGCATCGCCAAGGTCAAACGGTTGGAAGCCGATGGCATCCGGCGCGTTTTATTAACACCGCCCAACGCGGTCTATGACGAAGTCATGGAGGCTTGGGGCCGGCGCGTGATTGCCAAATACTGAGTTCGATCAAACTTCGATGTGTTCGCGCGTTCCAGCGTATAAACTTGCTAAACCGCGTTGACGCTGCAAAAGGATTCAAAGGAGAACTTGATGCACAAAAGAGTTTCGTCTCTCGCCGCGCTATTAGCCGCCTGCCTGCTGGCAACCGCCGCGCCGGGCGCGGAGAAGTCCAATGACGACCGGACCGTCAAGGACGGCCTGATGGTAAGCCTGCATTACACGCTAAAAGGCGCAGACGGCCAAGTGATCGAAACGAGCAAAGGGAAAGAGCCGATCAAGTACGTCCACGGCCAGAAGATGATGATCCCCGGGCTCGAAAAGGAACTCACCGGCATGAAGGTCGGCGGCGAAAAACATGTGACCGTCAAACCCGAGGACGCCTACGGGCCTGTTAATAAGAACGCCTTTCAAGAGGTCCCCAAAGAAAAACTCCCTCCCAATGGCCTCAAGGTCGGCGCGATTCTGGCGGCCAAAAGTCCGGAGGGGCGCGTCGTCCCGATGCGCGTCCATCAAATCAAAGAAAAAACCGTTGTCATGGACATGAACCATCCGATGGCCGGCAAAACACTGGTCTTCGACGTGAAGGTCGTCGACATACAGACCGCGCCACCGCTGCAACCGATGCGCCCCCCTGCTCCCGCTGCGCCAGCAAAGCCGGCGGCGCCCGGGCGGCCTGCGAAGCCGGCCGAACCCGCGCAGAAAAAATAGCGCGCGCTATGACGATTGATCTGGCTCAATTTGCCGCGCGTGTAAAAAACTCCAGGGCCATTGTCTTCTTCACCGGCGCGGGCATCAGCACGGAATCCGGTGTCCCCGACTTTCGCAGCCCGGGTGGAGTCTGGACCAAGTACCAGCCCGTGTTGTTCCAGGACTTTCTCGCCAGCGAAACCGCGCGCGTTCAGCACTGGCGCTTGAAGAAAGCGACCTACGAGCTTTTCAAAACAGTCGAGCCGAACATCGGCCACTACGCGATCCGCGATTTCGAGCAGCGCGGCCAGCTGCTCGGACTGATCACACAAAACATCGACGGGCTGCACAAACTCGCCGGTATATCGGATGAAAAGTTAGTCGAGCTTCACGGCACCGACCGGTTGGTCACCTGCCTCAAGTGCGGCAAGCGCTACGAGCCGGTCGACGTTTACGAACACTTGGGCGAGGAATTCACTGCTCCCACTTGCGGCGAATGCGCCGGTTATCTGAAATCCGCGAACGTTTCTTTCGGCCAATCGATGCCGGTGGAAGCAATGCAAAGAGCGCAAGCGTGGAGCGAGCGGGCGGAGATATTCATTGTCATCGGCTCATCGCTCCAAGTTCGGCCCGCCGCTTCTTTTCCCGTGATCGCCAAACGCAGCGGCGCGCTGCTCGCGATCATCAACCGCGACGAGACGCCG
>DASWHT010000247.1:0-3294 GCA_036398075.1 Binatia bacterium
TCATCGCGCCTTACATCGCTCTGTCGCTGCCGCTCGCCGTCTGGATTCTCACGACCTTTTTCAAAGAGCTGCCGTATGAGATCGAGGAGGCGGCCCTGGTGGACGGCTGCACCAGGCTGCAGGCCCTGCGGAAAGTCGTCCTCCCGCTCGCGGCGCCCGGCCTGTTCACCGCGGCGATCCTGGTCTTCATCCACGCCTGGAACGAATTTTTCTTCGCCCTGCTCATTCTCACCAATCCCCGTCTCCAGACCCTGCCGGTTGGGATCGCGCTTTTTCCCGGAGAATACACCATGCCCTGGGGGGAGATCGCGGCCGCCTCCACCATCGCGACGCTCCCTTTGATTCTCCTCACGCTGCTCTTTCAGCGCCGGATCGTCCGGGGCTTGTCAGGCGGTGCGGTAAAAGGATAGAAGTTGTTGGTTGTTAGACTAACAACCAACAACCAAAGATATTTGAAATTTTCGTTTGAAGTTTGGATTACGGAGTCGGGAAAAAAGATGACTCGCGCAAAGGCGCAAAGGCTAGCATAGGGCAAAGCGCAAAGGGCTAAGCGCAGAGAGGAAAGAGCTGTGCCCCTTCTTCCTGATGCCCTATGCGCCATGCGCTATGCTCTTTGCTGCTTGTTTGCGCTCTTGGCGTCTTGGCGCGATAAAGTTTCTTGAAGTGGTTCTGTTGAACATTTAAAACGTAAGAATCTACGCCTAAACCCCAATGGCCAGCGACGCGCACTACTACTTGCCCCAAGGTTTAGCCGGCGGCAAAAAGCCCCACGCCTGCGTGGTGACGATCTTCGGCGCGTCCGGCGACCTCACCAAACGCAAACTAATCCCCGCGCTTTACAATCTCGCGTTAGAAAAGCGCTTGCCGGAGCGCTTCGCCGTGGTCGGTTACGCGCGCAGCGAAATGACCCATGAGGCCTTTCGCGAGAAGATGCGCGAAGCGGTCGGCGCATTTTCCAGGACCGGCTTGAAAGATGAAGCGGTGTGGCAGCAGTTCGCCAACACACTGTATTACGTGCGCGGCGGCTACGAGGAGAACGACGGCTATCAGAGCTTGAGGGATTTTATCGACGGCTTCGACCGCGGCAGCCGAGTGCTGCCGGCGCGGGTTTTTTATCTGGCAACGCCGCCGGACCTTTACGGAGCGGTCGTCGCGCGCATCGCAGCCGCAGGGTTGGCGCCGAAGGAAACCGACGGCGAGCCGCGCAGCCGAGTGGTGATTGAGAAACCCTTCGGCACCGACTTGCAAACCGCGCGCGAGCTCAATCGCCGAGTGCGCGAAGTGCTCGATGAGAAGCAGATCTACCGGATCGATCACTATCTCGGCAAAGAAACGGTGCAGAATATCATGGTCCTCCGTTTCGCTAACGCCGTCTTCGAGCCGATCTGGAACCGCCGCTATGTCGACCACGTGCAGATTACCGCGGCGGAAACCGTCGGCGTGGAGAACCGCGGCGGTTATTACGAGGAAGCCGGCGTCGTGCGCGATATGTTTCAGAATCATTTGCTGCAGTTGCTGTGCATGACGGCGATGGAGCCGCCGGTGGGCCTTGACGCCGACGCGGTGCGCGACGAGAAAGGCAAACTGCTGAGATCGGTGCGCCAAGTGGCGCCGGAGGAAGTAGCGGGAGCGGCGGTGCGGGGACAGTACGGTCCGGGTAAGGTCGGCGGCGAAGAGGTGGTCGGTTATCGACAGGAACCGGGCGTCTCAAAGACCTCGCCGACGGTAACCTACGCGGCAATCCGGCTCTTCATCGACAACTGGCGCTGGGAAGGCGTGCCCTTTTATCTTCGCTCGGGCAAGCGCATGGCCAAGCGCGTGACCGAAGTCGCCATTCAGTTCAAGCGGCCACCCCTGTTGTTGTTCAAGTCCCACGCCGTGGAAGAGGTCAGCCCCAACGTCCTGGTCATGCGCATTCAACCGGATGAAGGCGTATCCTTAACCTTTGAAGTCAAACCGCCCGGACATGACATGGTCATCAGTCCGCTCAGCCTTGATTTTAATTACGAGGAGGCCTTCGGCAGCAGCTCGCCGGAGGCGTATGAAGCGCTGCTGGAGGATTGTATCGAGGGAGATTCGACGCTGTTCACGCGTCACGATTGGGTGGAGCTGGCCTGGTCGCTGATGGATCCGATTATTCAGGTTTGGAACTTGAGCAAGCCAAAAAATTTTCCCAACTACGAGGCCGGCAGTTGGGGTCCCCGGGAAGCGGACGAATTCATGCAGCACGACGGGCGGCGCTGGCGCAGGCCGTAGAGCGCCGGCAAGATCACCAATCGCGTTATTCTCCTTCGCCGAATACCTCGCAGCTTGCTGCGAGGATGAAGGCGAGGAGAACCCTCCGTAGCCTTGGCGAAGGAGGGTGGAAGGGCTTCGGAGAATTTCGCAAAGATATCTCGGAGCTTTGCTCCGAGGAGCTTCATTTCAAAAACCACCGTGGCAAGCCAGAAATTCATTCTCGCCGGCGATATCGGCGGCACCAAGACTAATCTGGCGCTTTACTCACTGCGAAGCGGCAAGCTCAAAGTCGAGGCCAAAGAGACCTTTCCCAGCAGAGACTACCCGGGCCTGGAGGCGGTTCTCAAAGAATTTCGCGCCGATCAAACGCAACCAATATTCCGGGCGTGCTTTGGCGTCGCCGGTCCGGTGATCGACGGGAAAGTGAAGACACCCAATCTGCCGTGGGTGATTCGCGCCGGACAGGTCGCTAAGGCGTTCAAGCTCAAAACCGTCATCTTGTTGAATGATCTCGAGGCCACTGCCTATGGAATTTTCACGCTCAAGCCGCGCGAGCTTTTCACGCTGAACGCAGGCAAAGGTAGAAGGTCCGGCAACAAGGCACTGATCGCGGCTGGCACCGGCCTGGGTGAAGCGACGCTATTCGATAACGGCGAGGAATGTTTTCCATCCGCATCGGAGGGAGGCCACGGCGACTTTGCGCCGCGCAACGAGATCGAAGTCGAGCTTTTGCGCTACCTGATCGGCAAGTTCGGCCACGTGAGCTACGAGCGCGTCGTGTCGGGCCCCGGACTGTGGAATATTTATGAATACCTCAAACAGAGCGGGCGGCTCGAGGAACCTCGCTGGCTAACCGATAAACTCGCTGCGGCGACTGACCCCAGCGCCGCGGTGACGCAGCTCGCGCTGGCAGGCGAGAGCGCGATCTGCGAGCGGGCTCTGGAGCTGTTCGTTTCGGTGTACGGCGCGGAGGCGGGCAACCTGGCGCTGCGCGCCAAAGCCACCGGCGGCATTTACGTGGGCGGCGGCATCGCGCCGAAAATTCTTGGAAAACTC
>DASWHT010000248.1:0-1708 GCA_036398075.1 Binatia bacterium
CGCTACGCCTACATCTCGGCGCATCTGGAAGGATACATCGGGCGCATCGTCATGATCCTGGACCTCAAGAACCCGGCGCGCCCCGAAGAAGTGGGACGCTGGTGGATGCCCGGACAGTGGACCGGCGGCGGCGAGACGCCAACTTGGGAAGGCTCCGCGCACCAGTGCCACCACCCGATCAGGCGCGGCGACCGGCTCTATGTCAGTTATTGGCATGGCGGGTTCGTCATTCTGGATATCGCCGATATGAGCCGTCCAAAATTTGTCAGCGGGTTCAACTGGTCGCCGCCCTACCCTTCGCCGATCCATACGACGCTGCCGATCCCGTGGAAGCTCATGAACCGCGATGTGATGGTCGTCACCGACGAGGAAGCCGGCAAGCGAGCGCCGACGCCGCCTGCTTTCATGTGGATGGTCGACATCACCGATGAGACACGGCCCGTGCCAATTGCGACCTATTCTCCGGCGGCGGCCGCCGGCATCGCTCCGGGGAATCAGTACGGCGCGCACCAACCAGCCGAACAAGTCTATGACAACAAAATGTTCGTGACCTGGTTCAGCGGCGGGTTGCGCGTCGTGGATATCAGCAACCCGTACAGCTTGAGCGAAATCGGCTACTACATTCCCAAACCCGGGCGCGGGCAAAAGACGGTCAAAAGCAACGATGTTTACCGCGCCGACAACGGCTTGTTGTATTTAATCGACCGTCTCGACGGATTGGAGATACTCGAAAGCGAAGTGTGACAGGCTGTTGAAAAAGGCTCACTTGCTTCGTTGCGCTCGCCCGATTTCGCGTCAACGTACACCAGAGTACGCCTCCGCTTATCGGTCTTCGCGCGCCTCGCATCTGAGACCTTTTTGAACAGCCTGCGCGGAAGGCTATGCGGGTTTTTAGAGGGATCTAAGAGAGATTTCTCCCTCTGTACATCCTTCGATCCTTCGAGGGGTCCCTCGACAGCCTTTAGTCCCGCGCCTGTCGAGGGGTCAGGACAAGCGGTTAATCCATTGAATTGTAGCGATACTCTTTCCGCTCGTGGTGAGCCCGTCGAACTATGAGCGGACTTCTCGCAAAGGCTGCTGGTCGAAATGACAATTTCAGGAGAGTTACATATATTCGACGTGTAACCACGAAGTCTCGGCTATTTGATTTGAGGTTTTCACGACCATGGCGAACCTTTATTACAACGACCGGCTGATTATCGCCCACGCCTCCTTGAATCAGAGCGACAAAACCTGGAGCGCGGGGGCGGAGATCACCTGGAAACGAGACGACCAGCGGCGCGCGCACACCATCGGTGGCTTAACGGATAAATTTAAAACGTCCGAGGACGCGGAGAAGTTTGTCGTCAATCTGGCGAAAGCATGGATCGACGCAAACCCGTGATTTTCATTTCGCTTCCTTGAGCTCCACTTTGCCGACGCGTTTGATGGCGTCCGCGAGCATCTTGGCATCCTTGTCCCAAAATTTCTGGAACTCGGGCGCGTCAAGATAGGCGATGGGAGTCTCAAGTTTTTCCATGGCAGATTTGAATTCGGCAGCGTTCACCGCCTGCTTTACACTATCGCGGATTCTTTTCATCACCGGGTCCGGCGTTCCCCGCGGCGCGAAGAGCCCGGCCCAGCTTTTGTCCCGGTCCTGCTTGCGTCACTGCTTGCAATCTTCGGTCTGTTTCTCATAGTCTCGGCGCGCCGCGCACCATTCCGACAA
>DASWHT010000249.1:0-1962 GCA_036398075.1 Binatia bacterium
TTGATGAATTCATCGAGATTGTACCCCGACACCCGCCGCATGATTTTCGGATAGCGCGCCAGAATCTCGTTCTTATACTGATCGGCCAAGCGCAAGACCTCGCGGTAAGTCCTGCCCTCGAGGGTGTCCGACCTGCCTCTGCTTTCCACCGCTTCTGGCGAGAGATCCTTTAGCACCGCTTCGCTCCCGTCCGACAAAAGCACGGTCAGCTCGATGACATGGTCGAGGGTTTTCCCGTACGTCAGTGAGTGGGCCCCGGCGGAGTTGTTGCCGATCATGCCGCCGATGGTGGCGCGATTGGAGGTCGAGGTGTCGGGGCCAAATTGCAGCCCCATGCCGCGCACATAGGCGTTCAGTTCGTCCTGCACCAACCCTGGCTGGACTCGGCACCAGAGCTCTTCCTTGTTAACCTCGAGTACGTTCTGCATGTACTTGGAGAAGTCCATTACGATGGAGTGACCCACCGTTTGCCCCGCCAGCGAAGTCCCGCCGCCCCGCGGCAGGACGGACACATTCAACTTATTGGCGAGCTCGATGACCGCCTGCACGTCGCCCTTGTGGCGCGGCACGACAACGCCGATGGGTTCGATCTGATAGATCGACGCATCCGTGGAGTAAAGCAAGCGCGAGTAACCGTCGAACAGAATGTCCCCTTCGATCCGTTTCTTAAGCTCCGCTTCAATTTCCAAATAGTCTCTACCGATATTCGCACTCATCAAAGTACCTCGCTGCTTTTGTCCGAGATTCGAATTTTCCTAACTTTGAACATTGAACCGTTGAACCTTGAACCACCTGCCCCATAGGTAACACCAAGTCCCCGCCACGACCAGCGCGGCAGCAAACCTACAAGGCCGCTTTAGCCTGGTCGAAGATTGCCTGAAACATCGGCTGGGTTAGCTTGCCGGTGAACGTGTTCTGCTGGCTCGGATGATACGAGCAGATAAGCCGGATGCCGTCCGGCAGCACGATCGAGACGCCATGGCCGAATTTTGGCCTGGGCTTGGAAACCGCGCCGCCGTTTTCCCGGTACGCGGCAAGAAACGAATCGAAGGCGATCTTGCCGAGGACGATTACGACGCGAACATTCTCGAAGAGCTTTAGCTCTTCAACCAGATAAGGGCGGCAGCGCGCGAATTCCGAACTATTGGGCTTGTTGTCCGGCGGCGCGCAGCGCACCGCCGCCGAGATGTAGCAATCGCGAAGTTTGAGACCGTCGCCGCGACGTTCCGAATTCGGCTGGTTGGCAAAATCCGCGGCGTAAAGCGCTCCATATAACCAATCGCCGCTGCGGTCGCCGGTAAACATTCTGCCGGTGCGGTTGCCGCCATGCGCCGCGGGCGCGAGACCGACAATCAAGAGCCGCGCCTGGGGATCGCCGAAGCCAGGCAGAGGCTTGGCCCAATATTTTTCCCCAGCGTAACGGCGCGGCGGCTTTTTTGCGCACGCCTGGCGCCAACGGACTAAACGCGGGCACTTGCGGCATTCGACTATAGACTTGTTAAGCAGATTGAGAGATTGCATGAGGATAGTGGCGGTTATGATCAACGCTAGCGTTGTTTTCAATAATCCTTGTCTTCACGCTACTCGGTAACACTATCATCGCGTAAGCTCCCTTCCAACTGAAAACGTGTCAGGATGTTTCCTTGACCCCCATATGACCATTTGTTATAAGTCCGAAGCACAACAGTAGAACGGAGTTCAGATGCCAGAATTCGATGTCGTCGTCATTGGTGGCGGAGTTTCAGGACTGAGAGCGGCCATCGCCGCCAAGCGCGCCGGCGCTTCGGTGGCGCTGATTTCAAAAACCCATCCGCTGAAATCCAACTCAGCCATCGCCCAGGGAGGGATTAACGCGCCGCTGGGGAAGGACGACTCTCCCGAAGCTTTTGCCCAGGACACCCTCGCCGCCGGAGACGGGTTGTGCGAGCGGTCGGTGGTGCAGAGCTTCGCCGAAGAGGCGGC
>DASWHT010000250.1:0-2293 GCA_036398075.1 Binatia bacterium
GGTCACCTCCTGGCCGTCACCTCGGCGGCCGTACCGTCAATAATGGTCTATACACTGGAAGAATGGTCGGCCCGCAAAGAGGGAGGCTCTCCCTTTTACTACGCGGTTACGCGAGATGGCGTGCGGGTGGCATGAATAAAGGAGTCGTCTTGGCCGAATGGCGAAGTCCTCTCTGCCAATGTGAATGATTGGGCTCGCGTCGGGGCGTCAAACACGGCGGAGGATTTATGGCAACTCGCTCACGAGCTTCCATATTCCGTAGGCAAAAAGCACAAGTATCGCGACTGCGACAATGATGGCCAAGAGATCAAGCATTCTCAACCTCCATCAGTTTCTTCAGATGCGCGCCAATTTGCCTATTGAGTCTCCGTAAAATATCAAGAAGTAATCCCACCACCAGGAGACCAACAATCGCGGATATCAGTCGTACACCAGTTGAATCGCCGAGAAGTAAACCTATGGAGCCTCCCCCGATCGCTAGGATGGAGACCCAGACAAGCCGAAATATCTCCGTATAATATTTTGTCGACTCCGTAAGATATTTCTCATTGGCCATACCCAGCTACGCCCACCTTACCCGGCCTCATTTACGCTGATAAAACTTTACCGCAGTGAAGCGGTCAACACAACATCTCGTGCGGGGGATGGACGTGCGGCGTAGGCGTCTAAACGTCCGACTTCGACGCTCCGTCGCCTCACTGCCGTCTTGCGCTGGCCGATCATTTTCGATAGGGAATAACGCGCCCATGGGAAATCAAGTTCGGAGGAACCAATGAAAACAATCGGGATTCTTTTGGCGTTCATTGTCACGGCTTGGCTATGTCCGGCGGTGTCGCAGGCGCTGACCGTGGATGAAATCATCAAGCTCAAGCAGGCGGGGCTAAGCGATTCGACCATCGAGCTGCTAATCAAGCGCGGCGGCGATGCCAGGTCAGCGGGGGTTTGGAAGCAGGATGGCTGGATCATTCACTCGACGGAAAGCAGATTCCCGGACGAGCCCAGAATCGACACCTTCAACGCTGACTATCCGATTGCCGCTTATCCACAGTTCTTTGGCGGCCGGCGCCACCGGCCAAGGTAACCCGTTCAAACCGTTCAACCGCTTCGCTCTTTGTCGCTGCGCTCCCGTTCAATCGCTGCGCTCAGTTCAACCGCTTCGCTCCGTTCAAGCCGTTCAAGTCGTCCGAACCCCCGGAGACGATTTGAACGGCTTGAACTACTTGAACGTTTTGAACGTCGGCGCTGTGGCGCTTAGCCCGCCAGCGCCGACCGGATCGCCCGGGCGACGTAGACGCGGGTCAACTGGCCGCGGTACTCGCTGGAGCCGTTGATGTCTTCGATGACATCGATGTTGCGGGTCGCTTCCGCCGCGGCGTCTTCAATCATCTTGTCATCAAGCTTTTTTCCAGCCAGTATCTGTTCGACCCGTGTGGCGCGGTAGGCTTTGTCAGTGACGCCGGTAATGCCGATGGCACTGCGCGCGCAATTTCCGGCGTCGTTCAAGGCAAGTCGCACGGCGACGCCCACCACGGCAAATCCAGACGAGCGCGGCGCCGCCTTCAAGTAGGCGGTCTTATCGCGCCCCGTGACCGGCACTTTGATGGCCGTGACGATCTCGTCCGGTTCTAGCACACTCATTAACAGTCCTAAAAAAAAATCATCCGCTTTGACCCACCGTTCGCCGTTGGGGCCGGCAAGTTTGATCTCCGCTTCGAGGGCCAAGATCGCCGCCGGCCAGTCGCCGGCTGGATCGGCGTGGGCGATGCTGCCGCCGAGGGTGCCGCAGTTGCGCACTTGCACGTCGGCGATGGTGGTCGCCGTCTGCGGCAGCAGCGGGCACTTTTGTTTGAGCAGACCGGAGTATTCGATTTGCCCGTGGGTGACGAGCGTGCCGATGATCAGATGGTTGTCCTCTTCGGTGATCGTATCGAGGCCTGGAATTCTGCCGATGTCGACGATATAGGCCGGCTTGCTCAAGCGCATTTTCAAGAGCGGCATGAGGCTCTGCCCGCCGGAGAGAATTTTTACATCATCGCGATGACTGGCGAGATAACTCACGGCGTCGTTGAGCGAGCGGGACGCGTAATATTCGAAAGCTGCCGGGATCATAGCCAGTGCGCTCTCCAGGGCCGGTCAAGAATCTGCGCCGTCGAATCAAGGAGGAACGTCACTCCCGCCCTTCCACAAGGCTCAGGACAAGCTCCACCGGGAGTCCAGGCATGGCAAACCGCTGGATTCCCGTTTTCACGGGAATGACGGGTGAATCTAAGAGTCGTGTGCATCTTCATTCTCG
>DASWHT010000251.1:0-3593 GCA_036398075.1 Binatia bacterium
GATGTGTCCTGGCCGACGTTATCGCGCCCGCCGATCAGCCGCCCGCCGATGATCCAAAAATTTTGCGTCTTGCCTGACGGCATATCGACGGCAATCGCCACGGGCCGGTAGCGCTTGTCGCCGCCTTCCAGGTAATCCCAAGTCTTTTCGCATTCGATGACATGTGCGTCGGCATCAATACTTAACACGATAGTCCTCCCTAATCATACGAGTTCAATTCGTTCAAAAAGTTCAAATCGTTTTGAACGACTTGAACCGCTTGAACGTTTTGAACTGCACTTCCTTACAGCCCGTAGAACGCGGATGGATTGTCCTGCAAAATCTTGTCAATCACCCGGCCATTGATTTTCCCGTCCGCGCGCAGCTTTCGCAGCGCTTCGATTTCCACCGCGTTGTCCGCATGGCCGTAATCCGTGCCGATTACCAGGTTGTCATCTCCGGCGTAGCCAAGGACGTGATCGAGATCGTCGTCGGTCTGGCAAGTTACATAGATTCTGTTTTCTTTCAGGACATTCTTCGGAAAAGGTCTGCCGCGCCTGGCAAACCGCCGCGCGAGGTCATGAACGGCATAAGGAATCCACTGCGCGCTCACTTCGATGATCCCGATGCGCAGCTTCGGGAAACGCTGTGGGATGCCGTGGAACACGAAAGAGTGAAACGCACCGATCACCGCGAGCTTGAACTTGGAGAATCCGGGATCGTCGGCGAAAAAATCGTAGGTCGTGAACGCGCCGTTGGCCGAATGCACGCAGATCGGCAGATCCAACGCGCTCGCCTGCTCATACAATGGATAAAAATAGGGATCGCTGAGCATGCGTTCGACTTCTAACCCGCGCATGTAGACGCCGCAGGCGCCGTTTTCCTTGCCGAACTTCAATTCTTCGGAGAGGTGCTCCAAGCTTTGTAGCGGCGGCACGAGCGTCCAGCGGAAGCGGTCAGGTTCTTTTTTGACGATTGCCGCCATCCAGCGGTTGTAGCTGCGCGATAGCGCCAGATCGATATCGGGGCGGCGGCTGACCGGCGTAATAAAAAACGTCGGATAAATAACCTGGCAATCGATGCCCAATTCGTTCATATGTTTGATGCGCAGGCTGAGATCGCTCATCTCGCGCGCCGCAACGGGGAGATCTCTCCCGACGTTGTTGCGCGGAATGACCCGGCCATCGACGAGCCAAAAGTCGAAAGCGTCGCTGGGATTGTTCGACCCGACGATTTTTGGTTTGAACGGCCGCTCCGACTCGAGCATGAAATCCCAGGTTGATTCGTTTTCGATCACGTGCGAATCAGCGTCGATGGTTAGCATAACCAAAACCTCACTGTCGAATATTTTCTTTCAGATAATCTTGCCAGATATGTTTCGGCTTGAAACCAAGCACGCGGCGCGCTTTCGCGGAGTCCACGCAACTCCAGTGGGTGCCCGAAACTTTTCTTATTTTTGCGCCCCTGGGCAAGTACTTTCCGACCAGCTCGCGGGTCGGTTGGATCATGCAATTCAATGGCGCCGACGCGATAAACACTTCATGGCCTTGAAACTTCGCCTCCAGCGCCAACCGGCAGGTCTCCGCCGCATCGCGGGCATCGATATAGGTCCAGAAGCCGCTCGCCCGGGTCGCCGGGTTGCGCCAGCGATCTCTAAAGCTCTCATAGGAAAGATCGAAGTTGACTCCGGGAAAGCGCAGGCTGGCGATGGTCATCGCTTTTTGGACCGTCACTATGGAATCGGCAATCTGCTCGCCGACGACTTTGGAAAGACCGTAGGAGTCCTGGGGTTTCGAGGGATGATTTTCATCCAGCGGCAAATAGTCGGGCGCCCAGAGATTTTTTGCATAGATGAAACCGAATGCCGCGGTGCTCGAGGCGACGACGACCTTTTTCACCCTTGAATCGGCGGCGGCGCGCAGCACATTATAGGTTGACGTCACGTTGTTGCCGAAGGTTTCCGCATCCGCCGCGAGATTGGGCGCCTGATAAGCGCCCAGATGAATGATGCCGTGCGCCTCATTGAGCGCCTCGAAGAGATCGCTTGGACTACGCAGATCGGCAATCCAGCTCGGACACAACTTTTCCCGCGGCGGAACCCTGTCGAGGCTAAGAACCTGATATCCGTGCGCGAGCAGCTCGCGGATGACGAACTGTCCAAGTCTGCCGCTCCCGCCCGTGACCACGACTTTTTTCATTGTGGAAATCATTCCCTTTAGTAGCGCAGGAATTTGATTTCATCCGCGTCATATTTTCGTAGCCAAGCCGCGAAGACCGCAAAAACGGGATTTCACCGACCCTATTGGCCGCTCGCGGCAAACACCGACTGGACGATTTGCCAAGCCTCTTCTTGAATGCTTTTCAAATGCTCCTCGGACTTGAGGCTCTCCGCATAAATCTTGCACAAATCTTCGGTGCCGGAAGGACGCACGGCGAACCAACCATTGGGCGCGGAGACTTTCAGCCCGCCGATGTCGGCGCCGTTGCCCGGCGCGCGGGTTAGCTTAGCGGTAATCGGCTCGCCGGCAAGTTGATCTGCCGCCAGGGCCTCGGCGCGAAGCGCCTTGAGAGCCTGCTTCTGCGCCGCGTTGGCCGGCACATCAGTGCGCGAATAGAAAGGTCGTCCCAACTTGTTGGTCAAGTCAGCGTACCAGCGCGCCGGATCCCGTCCGGTGGTGGCGATGATCTCCGCCGCCAACAAACAAAGAATAATGCCGTCTTTGTCCGTGGTCCAGACCGTTCCGTCGCTGCGGAGAAAGCTCGCTCCCGCGCTCTCCTCGCCGCCGAAGCAGATCGACCCATCGAACAGGCCCGGTGAAAACCATTTGAAACCGACGGGCACTTCATAAAGCTTCCGTCCATGCCGTTCGACCACTCGATCGATGAGGGAGCTGCTCACCAGAGTCTTGCCGACGGCAACGTCTTTGGACCACCCGGGCCGGTGGGTCAGCAGATAGTGAATCGCCACGGCGAGATAGTGATTCGGATTCATCAATCCCATCGACGGCGCGACGATGCCGTGGCGGTCTGCGTCGGCGTCGTTACCAAAGGCGACTTGATAGCGGTCTTTCAGATTCACCAAGCCGGCCATCGCGTAAGGACTGGAGCAATCCATGCGTATCTTGCCGTCGTGATCCAGGGTCATAAATTTGAAAGTCGGGTCGATCCGTGAATTCACGATGGTCATATCGAATCGGTAGCGCTCGGCAATTTTCTGCCAATACCCAAGGGCGCTGCCGCCCAGAGGATCGACGCCGATCCTGACCTTTGCGGAGCGGATCGCCGCCATGTCGATCACCTTGGTGAGATCGTCGACGTAGGGACCCGCCATCTCCGCTTGATGCGTGGTTGCCACCCTGATGGCGGCATCGTAAGCCAGCCGCTTGACGTTTCGGTTGCCGTCGCGCAGCAGTGCGTTGGCGCGCTCTTGAATCCAGTCCGTAACATCGGTATCGGCCGGACCGCCCTCAGGCGGATTATATTTGAAGCCGCCGTCGGCCGGCGGGTTGTGGGACGGCGTCACGACGATGCCGTCGGCAAGAGCTTCTTTCTTGCCCCGGTTGTGGACCAATATGGCCCGCGAAATAGCCGGCGTGGGGGTGAAACCGTCCTCA
>DASWHT010000252.1:0-2008 GCA_036398075.1 Binatia bacterium
TGGATATCGCGCAGGCCGCCTTCCCCTTCCTTGACATCGGGTTCGAGCAGATAAACCGATCCGCCGTAGCTGGCGTGGCGCGCCTGGCTTTCCAAGATTTTTTCCTGGATAAAACGGCCGACCCGCTTTTTGACGAGCCGCTTCTCCGCCGCCCTTTCAAATTCCTCGAAAAGCGCGTAATCGCCGCACAGAAATCTGGTATCGAGCATGGCGGTTTTCACCTTGATATCAGCTTCCGCCAGGCGCATAGACTCGCCGACGGTGCGCACCGCGCTGCCCACCTGCAGTCCGGCGTCCCAGAGCGTGTAAAGCAGTTTCTCGGTGACGGATTCGAAGTAAGGCGTGACTTTCCAGGAGTAAAGGAACAGAAGATCGACGTCGGACTGAGGATTCAACTCGCCGCGCCCATACCCGCCTTGGGCGAGCACCGCGCAATGAGGTATCTGACCCGGAAAGCGTTTCAGAAAATCGGCGCTCGCGACGCTATAGAGATGGCGCATGAGGTGATCCATCATCCCGGTGTAAGCCGAAACGACTTCCATTCCGCCGGCGCCGGCGCAGTGTAGTTCCAGGAGCCGCGCCCGCGCTTTTTGGAGGTAATCCCGCGACAACCGAATAAGATCGGACTTTCCCGAGCCAGGTCCATTGGTCTGTCCCTGGGTCTCTTCCAATAACGCGCGCGAAAGGGCTACGGTATCCACGGTCTTTTTCTGCTAAAGTGTTTTGGCGGCGAGCATACTGTGATTGTACTGCTGGATGCCATCGTACAATGAATCCACGACGGAGTCTTGGAACTTGCCTTGGCTCATGGCCCGTCCTTCTTCGCGGTTACTGATGAAAAACATTTCCACCAGGACGCTCGGCATGCGCGCCCCCACCAGAACATAAAACAAAGCCTTTTTTACGCCAAGGTCCTTGATCTCACGGCGGTGATTGCCCATGGTTCCAACCAGCGCGCCCTGCAGGCTATGCGCCAGGGTCACCGAATCTTCGAGCTTCAAGTTCTGCGTCATATCGCTCAAAATGAACTGGAGATCGCTGACGTTCTTGCGCGAGGTGGCGTTTTCCCGGGCGGCGAGGCGCATGGATGCCTCATCGGTGGTGTTGTCGAGATAGTAAGTCTCGACCCCCTTAGCTTCGCCATTGGGACTCGAGTTCATGTGCAACGAAATAAAAAGATCGGCATCCTGGGCATTGGCCACGGCGGTGCGGTCTTCGAGCGGGATAAACCGGTCGTCCGTCCGCGTCAGCACGACTTCGATGCCCATTGCCATTTTAAGTTTGGCCGCCAACTTCTTAGCCACGCTGAGGACGATGTCTTTTTCGGCTACACCGCCCTCGCCAATGGCGCCGGGATCTTTGCCGCCATGGCCCGGATCCAAGACGATTTTGCGAACGCCCGTCGATTGCGGCTTGGAACTTTTCACCGCGGCCGCCGCCGGTAATGACGTCTTGGCTTTCGCCATCGAGGCTAGAGGATTCGCTGCTTTGCTACCCTGAACATCGAGCACCACACGAAAGGGTTCGGGCAGCAGAAAAGCGCTATGTTCCCTGGCAGAAGTCATATCCAGCACCACCCTTACGGTATCCTGATTGAACTGCCCGGCGCGAATTTGCTTGATCGCGCCGTCTTGCACGTAAATCGGCGCTTGCGACTCCATGGCGAGCTTGGTACCCGCGATGTCGACGTATAACCGCGGCGGCAAGCCCTTCGACGCGTCCTCCGGCAAACGACCAACCTCATAGCGCACCGGTTGCGACACCTCCAGAAAGACCCGGGTATTGTAGTCAGCGGATAAAAATTTGATCGCCGTAAGCCGGGCGGTTGCGCCACTCTTGATTTCCTCGAAGAACGGATTTGAGTCGCGAATATCGGCATTGCCGCGCGCGCCAGGGCTTTCCTGGCTGCGCCGGGATTCCTGGGCGGCTACGGAATCGCACAGCCACAGCATCCCCAGCGTCATCACGGCTACTAAGCGAAGACTTTGCTTCATGATGATCACCCTCT
>DASWHT010000253.1:0-8063 GCA_036398075.1 Binatia bacterium
TGCCATGCGGGAATGCGGCGAGGGGAGATTCTCGATGAACAGAATCAAGCGCACAGCGCTCTTTGCGGCATTGGTCCTGCCTGTTTTCGTCGCATTGCAGGCGGCCCGGGCGCAAAGCGGACCCGATGCGAAACTGATCGAAGGAGCCAAACGGGAACGCGAGGTTGTCTGGTACACGACCACGAACCTGGAGACCAGCAGGGTAATCGCGGAGGTTTTTCAGAAAAAATACCCATACGTCAAATTTGTCTTCTATCGCGCCACGGTTGGGCCGCTGATCAACAGAGTCCTGCTCGAGGCGCGCTCGGGAAAGTTTGACTGGGACGTGGTGTCCGGCGGCGGCGAGCTGTTTGCGCCGATCATGGAACGAGGACTGATCGCGCCGTACCGGTCGCCGGAGACGCGCATGATCGATGAGGACTTGGTGGATAAGCAGGGCTACTGGACCGCCTATACCGTGGGGACGTTTGTCTTGGGGTTCAATAAAAAAATGGTTAGGCAGCAAGAGGTTCCCAAAACCTATGAGGCCCTCCTCGAGCCAAAATGGAAGGGGCAAAAAATTGCCGTCGACACCTCCGCGGGACTTCTTCATGCGCTCATACCCGTGTGGGGAAAAGAAAAAGCGCTCGCTTACTTTCGCCGACTCGCCGCTCAGAATCCCGTTGTAAAAGAGAGTACTTCGATCATCGCTCAACTACTAAACGCCGGTGAAATGCCGCTTGCCATCGGCTTGGCTCATCTTTACGAGCTCAATAGCAGAAAAGGCGCGCCGGTAGACTGGCTCGCCCTCGAACCGGCCGTCGTGCGGGTTGTACCGACCATGTTGAGCGCCAAGACCCGCCACCCCAACGGCGCTAAGCTCTTTTACGACTTTCTTGTCGGCAAGGAGGGACAGGAAATAATACGGTCATTCAACCGGCCTTCGGTGCGCAGAGATGTTCTGCCCGACCCGCCGCGACTCATCCAAGGTTACAAGCGCGTAACGATGTACCCGGAACTGTATAAGAACCTCGCCGACACCCAGAAGATTTACGATGCAATATTCAATCTGCGGTAGCGGCGACGGGCGATCTCGTGTCCATGCTTCGCTCAGGGGTTGTTAAAAGTCATGTACCTCCGGCAGAGGCGGAGGCTTGATTTGTGATCAGCCCAAGGCTGACTGGCCAGCTTGCGCTGGCAGTTTTCACGGCTCTCCACTCTTACTTCCTCTCCCTCTGGGAGAGGACTGAGGTGAGGGTGAATCTTTCCTGGCCATCACGGCCCTCACCCTTCCCTCTCCCAAAGGGCGAGGGTGGAATCGTATCAACTCTCTTGGTGCCATGAGTCAATTTCAGTTCCAGGCCCAAACTGTGAGAATTGATAACTCCCGCAAATGTCAAACTCTACGAGTCCCCCAGCAGAGCTGGGGTTTACCTACGGCTAATCACTTGTCCTCGTGCTCCAGACGGAAAAACTTAACGGCGTTCTGCGCCACCATTTTTCGGCGCTCGTCTGCCGGGACGCCCTCCATCTGCGAATCCAAAACTTTCAGCGAATTCGGCCAGCGCGTTACGATATGGGGAAAATCCGTTGACCACATCATCCGGTCGACGCCCACTTCATGGCGCAAGCGCACCCCGACGTGATCCTCGAAGAACCCCCAGTAGGCGTGCTCCTTGAGATATTCGCTGGGCAGCCGATTCAGTTTCGGCAGACCGAGATAGCGGTCGGCCCAGAAACGGTTGACGGTGTACTCATGATCGATCTGTTCGTAGAAGTAAGGCAGCCAGCCGACATTGTTTTCCGCCCAATAGATGGTGAGCTTGGGAAAACGGTCGAACACCCCGGCGATAACCATTTGACTGGCTTCAACGGACCCCGAATGGAACGGACCCTGGCGCGCCAAGCGTTGGACGAAATCCGTCGGTGGCCGCTGCTCCCCCTCGGGTTCTTTGGGATACTTGAACAGCGGCGACTCCCGTGAACCGACGTGGGCTGGAAATGAAGTATGCACGACGATGGGCATATCCAAATCCAGCGCCGCAGCCCAGAACCGATCGTCTTCCGCCGTGGGATAGTTCTTGCCGCTCGGGTAGGTGCGCAACCATGCGGCTTTGAGCCCCACGCGTTTGCAGGATGCCATTTCCGCGATGTCTTCGTCCGCGCCGATGTTTGGCAAGACCGCCATTGCGATAAGGCGGTCCGGGTCTACGGCGCAGTATTCTTCGGCCATGTATTGGTTAAAGCCGTGCACGATGGCGGCGAGCGCCGCCTTGTCTCTAATCGCTGAATTTCGGACGTCGAGGGCAAATAGCACCTCGGCATCGATCCCGTCTTGGTCCTGTTCGCGCAGACGCTGCTCGGCGGAGCCACAGCCGGGTGTCTGGTCGAAATCCATGAACGTGGGATCGAATGTTTCGGCAGGCCGCCCGCCGTAAAGGCTGGTGCCGCCATAAACCAAACGAGAGCCCTCGAGCAATAGGCCATCGTGGCCATTGGCGAGCTTGATCCGGCGCGGCGCGCGGTCGCGATACTGCTTCGGCACGCGGTGCGTCCATTGCTCCGGCGGCGACTCGAAGTGGCTGTCGGCGGAAATGTAGCGGTAATGGCGCGCCATGAATTGCTCCTCCAAGAACCGGCTTAGCACCAGCCCGCGCGCCGGGTCAACAGCGCCGCGACCGAAGCAATGCTGAAATCAATTGTCAGCGGCGGGGGATTCGTTGTATGAAGGTATGAAGCGCTTTTCAGGGAGGGTTTTATGAGCATACCGGCGAGCAATGACCGAACCAACCGCGAGCGGCTCCACGAAAAATTCGCCCAATTGGGGCTTCGCGGCTATTGGCAGAACCGGCGCGACAATCAGCGCATGGAGCCAAAGCTCTGGCGTTGGCAGGAAATCTATCCGGTTTTAATGGAAACGACAGAAGTGATAAGGATCGGCCCCGATGCCTTTCGCCGCAACGTTGGCTTGGAGACGGGCAGCAAAACATTGTCCATGGGGTTTCAGATCGTGCTTCCCGGCGAAACCGCCGCGGCCCATCGCCACACCAACACGGCGCTGCGCTTTGTCGTAAAAGGCGGCGGGGCGTACACGACTTCCAACGGCGAGCCCATGGTCATGGAGCCGGGCGATCTGCTCATCCAGCCCAATTGGGTGTGGCACGATCACGTGAACGATTCCAAAGAGCCGATCATTTGGATCGACGCTCTGGATGCCGGTGTAGTGAGCTTCCTCGACGCCTCAGGATTCCGCGAGGAATGGGCCGAAGGAAAGCAACAACCGCTGACCAAAACCAACGGCGCATCACGCCGCCTTTACGGACCGGCGCGCCGGTCCAAAGTCGAATACGAAGGCGCCGCCGGCGTCCCCTATCACTACAAGTGGGGGGAAACGCTGGAAGCTTTAAAGGAGTTGGCCGACCAAAGCATAAACGACCCCTATGATGGTTTGCATCTCGAATACAAGAACCCGATTGATGGCGGCCACACCTTTCTCACGATGACCTGCTATCTGCAGTTGCTTCAGCCGGGACAGGAAACACGCTTTCACCGCCATACGGGCACCGTGCTCTATCACGCCGTGCAGGGCCGCGGCGTAACCATGATCGACAGGGCCGACGCCAAAGATATGCAGTGGGATGAACACGACAGCTTCAGTCTACCCTCCTGGCGCTGGCACGCCCACAAGAATCTTTCCCAAACAGAACCCGCTATTCTATTTTCGGTCAGCGATCGGCCGCTGCTGAAAATGACGGGACTCGATCGCGAGGAAAACGGCTGAATCCGACTGCCGCACGCTCTTGGTTTTCAATATCTTGGCTCTTCCGGGTTTACTGTGAAGGAGTATTCACCACAGAGACGCAGAGTTCGCAGAGAGTTTGTTCAAGATGATAGCCTCATTTGATTTTATCCGCGCCCTCTGCGCCTCCCCGGTTAGCTACATGAAAGCCTGCAGACCCAATATTTTGAACGACTTGAACGATTTGAACGGCTTGATCGTCTAGTGTCCCATCCCCCGGGCAATCCATTTTCGCCCCGCGACAACGAAAGTCAGATTAAAAATGATGAGGACGACCAGCATGGCCGCCGACGAAGTGAAATGGCCGCCGACGAACGATTCGTAGATAATGTTGGCGACCACCACGCTGCCCGCCGATGCCAATAACAACGCGACGGAAAAATCCTTCGCCGCGTGAACCAGTACCCAGAGCCAGCCGTTGAGAAAAGCCGGCGTCAAAAGCCGCAGGGTTATCCGCAAGAACGTCTGAAGATTGCTGGCGCCGCTGGTTTGCGAAACCTCTTCCAGCTCCTGGTGCAGCTGCAGCATCGCCGAATGCATGAGGCGCGTGCCGAACGCCAAAAAACGGGCTAGAAACGCCAGCACCAAGATCGCCAACGTGCCGTGCAGCGGCGTGCCGAGGAACATCAGAAACAGGGCGAGGCTGGAAATAATTCCCGGAATCGCCAAGGGCATGAATGCAACCGTATTGATGAAATGCGTGAGGCGGCCGGGTTTGCGCACCGCGAGCCAGCCCACGAAGCTCACCACCACCATGGTCAGCGTCGCCGCGTGCAATGCCACGATGAGCGTGTTGACGAAATAGCTGCCGAAGAATCGGTAATCGAAGAGCCGTTGATAATTGAGCAGCGTCCACTTCAAGTCTGAGAGATTTTCCAGCGTCGGCGGCAGGTAGAAGCGCAGGAAGCTCGCGTAGAGGAGAACGGCGAACGGCAGGACGACCTTGATCAGCACAAAAAATAGAATCACGCCCACCGCGACGTACTTCCACCCGCCGAGTGGGATCAACTTGGGGCGATAGCCTTTGCCCGTGATCACCGCGTAGTGGGAGGCCTGGCGCACAAGATGCAGATAGAGCATCGTCCCAATGACGCCCATGGCGAGGCCGAACATGCCGAAGGCGGAGGGAACACCGTAGTTCGCGCCGAGGTCAGACGTGGGAATGAGGCTGAAATAAATTTTCGTCGACAACATGTCGATGCCCGCCGTGGGACCCAATGCCAAAGGCAACTCCAAAGACTCCAATCCCGTGAGAAAAAAATAGATGCCCACGGCGGCGATGCCGGGCCGCATGAGCGGCGCCGTGACCGATCGAAGCACTTGATAGCGGTTCGCTCCCGAAGCCAGTGCAGCCTCTTCAAGCAATGGATCCATCTGGCGCAGCACGGCGGTGAGAAACAGCCACATGGTCGGGATGATTCCCAAAACATGGACAAAGATAAGTCCTTCCATGCTGTAAATGTTAAATGGCCCTTCCGCGGCGCCGGTTCCGGCGAGCCAGCGGAGATACACATTGGCCGTGCCGCCGCGCGGCCCGAGCAGCAATACCCAACCGAGGGCGGTGGCGAAAATCGGCGTGCTCATGGGCAAGAACATGAGGACGTACATGGCGTTGCGCAGCGGCATATCGGTGCGCTCGGTGAGAAAGGCAAAGCCAAACGAAATCGGTAACGCGAAGACGACACCGAGTCCGGCGTAAAGCAATGTGTTGCGGATCACGGGCCAAGAATCGGCGCTGGAGAAAGCTTGGGTGTATTGCGAGAGAGTATAGACGCCGGGTGCGAATGGCAGGACGCCCGCCGGGCGAACGCTGGCGAGCAGCATGAACATCAACGGCACGACGACGAGAATCGCGAGGATTACCAGGACGAGGATAGAGCCGAGATGATGAAACTCAAGAAACCGGAAGAACGAAGGCCCGGTCAATCGTTCAACGACCCGCGGGGTCGCTATGCCTTCAGATCCGTCCATCCTCACCCCGACTTAGGGCTTATTTAAAATCAAAATTTCCAATTGTTTATGCTGTCATTCTGAACGCAGCGTAGCGGAGTGAAGAATCTCGACCGAGATCTTTCGCGTCGTTAGTTGCGAATTCTTCTGCCAACGACTTGAACCGTTTGACCGCTTTGAACTCAGCGATCCCAAGTCACCGCGAAATCTTCTTTTTACTCGTGATCCCGGCTTTCAACGCCTCGATGGCAATCTTCCGATACTCGGCGGATTTCTCCGCGTCTTCTTCCGTTTTCGGGCCGACGACCTGGTCAGGCGAGGTTATCCCATGCTGTCGCGCCAGTTTGGTCAAGGGCAGATACTTTTCCTCTTCTTGGAAAAGCCGGAAGATTCCCCCGCCGGTGATCTTGGCTTCGACGTACGCGCCGTCGAAGGTTTCCCACGCCCAATAGAGGGCGGCCATATTCGGATCGTTGACACCCGGATTCATAAGGCAATTAACCGTGATGTTGCCGAGCACGAATTCAGCGAAAGCGATGTCGATGGGCGCGCCGAGGGATTTGTGCTGCGTCACCCAGTTCATGGTGGCCATGCTGATATCGCCTTCGCCTTGAGCCAGTGATTCAATAATCTGCATGCTACCGCCGGCAGCGAGCTTCACGCCGTTGGCGCCCAGGTTGTGGGCAAACACGCGCATCCGTTCGACGTCCCAGCCGGTGGCGAAGGGAAGCGCATAAATTCCCAGCGCTTTCGCGTCCCACACCACGCGGTTACGCCATGGATCACCGGTCAAATCTTCGAGCTTGATGCCTTTGAGCTCGGCGGCCTTCACCCTCTTGGTGTTGTAGGCGAGCGTCCAGCTGGTGTTTTGCATAAACATACAGTGGTCGCTCAGGACACTCCCATCGGGAGCGCCGCCGATACTCGGAACCGCGGCGCGCAGTTTTTTTGCCAGCGGAAACCCTTCGTAAACCGCTTCCCACGGTGGCCGGCGCGTGTTGCCCGCGCGGAACATACCGAGGACCAGCGGGGTTCCGCCATCCCACATATCCACGACGCCTCGGCCGCTTTTGGCGGACTCGACGACTTTCATCGGCACGTCGCGATGGTGGCCGGGCTGCGATTCGATCCGCACCGGAAAACCGAAACGTTTCAAAAAAGCCGCTTCTTGAGCTTTGATGATCTCCGGCGCGGTGGCCTCCAAAGTTTTTGTCACGGTTCGGCTGGAAGCTTTGGCCTTGGCCACCAGCTCTTTGAATGTCATGGGTTTGGGGGCGGCGCCCTGCGCGGCATTGACGGAAGATGCGCTAGTGAAAAGCACAAAAGCGAGAGCAACGGCTGTTACCGTCATTGGATTCATGAGTTCACCTCCACATTCAAAAAGTTTCCGGTTTTCGTTTCTCGTGGCAAATTCAACGCGAGGCGCTAAACCCGAGACTCGCGACCGTCGGGTCATTGCCCAATCGCCCGCGCCTGCATTGCGCGGCCATACGCGTCCAAATCAGCGGCGGCATCGAGGTGAAAAAATTTGACGACGTTACCCATTAGCATCTTGCGGCGCTCCTCGGCGTTAACCCCGGCGAAAGTCTGATCGATAATCTTCTGCGAGTTTGGCCAGTCGCCGGTGGCGTGAGCAAAGTCGCTGCCCCAGATCAAAATATCCACGCCGATCTCATGGCGGCATTTAACCGCCCACGGATCGCGCATAAAACCCCACAGACAGTTTTCTTGCAAGTACTCGCTGGGCTTTCGCACGGGCGCTCTGAAACCGTAGTCGCGCCCGCCCCAATAACGGTTTCGCTCGTGGTTGTCGTCGATCTGATCGAAGCTATAAGGCAGCCAGCCGGCCTGGCTCTCGGCCCAATAGATTTGCAAATTCGGAAAGCGATCGAATACCCCAGCCATTGCCATTTGCAGCGGCGCAATGGGCTGCTCGCCGGCAAAGCGAAACATGAGCGAGACGGGATCGCGCTCCGCGCCTGTTGCCTTACCTCCCGGATACTGAAAGATCGGACCGTTTTTCGGCCCCAAGCGGGTCGTGCCGCCATTCGTGTGCGACGTGACCGGCATGTTCAGATCCAGCGCCGCCGCCCAAAACTTGTCGTCCTCCAGTGTTACATAGCCTTTGCCGCTGGGAAAGCGGTGCAGGTTAATGCCCTTCAATCCCGCTTTGGCGCAGTATTCCATTTCGGCAATGGCGTCCTCGACGCCGGTGTCTGGAATGACACCCATGCCGATGATTCGATTCCGGTTGTAGGCGCAGTATTCCTCGGCAAGCCATTCGTTATAAGCGCGGATCACGGCCTTATAAGCGTCATCATCACTGATGCCACGC
>DASWHT010000254.1:0-3466 GCA_036398075.1 Binatia bacterium
TACCCTATGCTGTGGCTGTAGGGAACGGTCGCGACCATTCCCCACGTTGATGGGTGAATGAAGCGAAGGAGGTTCAGTGTTGGGTAATTTCGCCGCCGGCTTGCCATCGCGCAACGCCACTTGTCCATTGCGCGAGGCGGCGATGGACTCGCCCAAAATTCTTGCGGCTTCCTGGGGCGCGTGGAAGCCCTTTGAGTTCTTCGCTTCGACAAAGTCCAAAAAGAACTGCGCCCTGCGTTGGAATTTGCGCGCCGGATCGAGCTGAGCGTCGTCCTTGCCGACGGCTTTGGCCTGTTTCAGATCCTTGATGAGATCGCTCAAAGCGTGCATCGCCAGGTTGCGCAAGCGAAAAGTCCGTTCTTGGATCGTTTCAACTCTAGACTTGAGGTCTTCTTCGGGAATCTTGCACGGAGTTTTTGTGCGGCGGCGCGAAAGTAATCTAATTCCTGACAATTCCCGCCTGCGTGTTTCGCGAAAGCGCGAAGAGTGTTATGGGACCGGTGTGGAAAGTCCGTTCAACGTTCCGGGTTCAAGGTTTGAGATTCAAGGCGCCGAGTTTTGATCCGACACTTTGAACGTTGAACGTTGAACCGGAACGCCTGCTACAGATCGTAAACCGGTGAGTGGAGCGCGACATGTTTTCCCAGCGCGATGGCGCTGACGATATCGGCGCGGCTCACGATACCGACGATTTTGTTGCCCTTCATGACCGGCAGCCGTTTGATCTTGTGCATGGCCATGAGCTGGGCGATCTCCTCTACGGGCGTCTCTTCGTTGACGCTCACGACCTTGGTGCTCATGATGCCTTTCACCTGCCGCGCTTTTTTGGCGAGGATATCGGCTTCGGAGACGATACCGATGATCTTACCGTCCTCGGCGGCCACCGGCGCGCCGCTGATCTGATTCTTGATCAAGAGCATCGCCAACTGCTTGACCGTCATCTGCGGCTTAACCATGATAATGTCGCGGGTCATGATGTCCTTGGCTAGCATGTTCGGTTCCTCCTAGCAGGCATGTTTCAGCATTTTCCTATAATTCACGTTCCAACATTAATGCCGCCAGGTCGCCGACGCGGCAACTGTAGCCCCATTCGTTGTCGTACCAGGACAGCACCTTGGCCAATTTGTCTTCTATCACTACGGTGGAGAGCGAATCAACGATGGACGAGGCCGGGTTGCCGCGAAAGTCGCTGGAGACCAGCGGCTCGTCGCAATATTGCAAAATCCCCTTCATTTGCCCGTGCGCGGCTTTCTTAAGCGCCTCGTTCAGACTCTCCACTGAAGCGCTTTTCTTGAGATCGACGACGAGATCGACAACCGATACCGTGGAGGTGGGCACCCGCAGCGACAGGCCGTGCAACTTGCCGTTGAGCTCCGGCATGACCAGGCCGATGGCCTTGGCTGCGCCGGTGCTGGTGGGGACGATATTCACGGCGGCGGCGCGGGCCCGGCGCAGGTCTGAGTGCATCAAGTCCAAAATGCGCTGGTCGTTGGTATAGGCGTGAATCGTGGTCATGAGGCCGCGCTCGATGCCAAAATTGTCATGGAGCACCTTGGTCACCGGCGCCAGACAGTTCGTCGTGCACGAGGCGTTGGACACGATATGATGCTTGCGCGGGTCATAATCCGCATCATTGACGCCGAGAACGAGGGTGAAATCCTCGTTCTTCGCGGGCGCCGTGATGATCGCCTTTTTCGCTCCGGCGTCGAGATGAGCGCGCACCTGATTACCGTCAGTAAAAACGCCGGTCGATTCAATGACAATATCGACGCCGAGCTTTTTCCAGGGCAGTTTGGACGGATCTCGTTGGTTCAGGACGGCGATGTTCCAGCCATCGACCTGGAGGAGGCCTTCACCGATTTCGACTTTGCCGGGATAGACGCCATAGGTGGAATCGTAACGAAAGAGATGCGCGTTGGTTTTCAGGTCGGCCATGTCGTTGATGGCAACCACGGTTAAGTCCTTCTTATGCCGTTCCAGCATGGCGCGCAGGCTCAATCGTCCAATGCGCCCGAAACCATTGATGGCAACTCTGCTTGTCATCGAATCTCCTTTTCAACTCGCGCCCTTGAGATCGGTGGTGAGGTATTGATAGCGGTTTCTAAACTCATCAGGCGAGCAGAAATGCTTTTCTGACGATGCCGCCTGAGCCAGAATCCTCACTTTCTCTTCGTCCGCAAAATCCTCTTTTTCCAGGCGAATCATATATTCGCGGGCAATTTTATACGACGGAGCGTCGATGTCCACTCTGCGCACCGTGGTCTTGCCCGTAGCGGGGTTCAGCAAGCTCGCGAAGTCAAGATATTCGAGCTTGCCGTTGATCAGGGCAACCAGAGAGCCCGTGAGCTTTCTCACAACCGGATCGCTACTCAGCAACCATTCAATGGCGCCATAACCAAGGGTGCGGACGTATTCGCAATCGAAAGCGATGGGCGGAGCCGAGCGCAGCTCATAGCCGATATTCTTGTGCACGACGGCGACCGGCGAACCGCGGCTTGAGAAGCGGCGTTCCACCAGGGTTTTCAGGATATAGGCGAGATCGACCTCGGCGAGACGCAAGTGGCCGTAGGCATCGTGGGTAATACTCACGCCTTCGATGCCGCTCAGTTCCTCCGGCAAGATCTGTTCCAATAAACCTTCGGCGATGACCGCAACGCCATCGGAGCGGCTCCATAGAGCTTTTCTTTTTAGAATCGCGCCTTCGAGAATATCGCAAACTGTGCTTATCTTGACCGGACCGGGAAACTCCTCCGGTATGAGCGACAGCGTCGCGCCGGTGGCCTTGCCAATACCGAGGGCGAGATGGCCGGCGGAGCGCCCCATCACCACGACGAAGTACCAGCGTCCGGTGGTGCGCGAGTCTTCCATGAGATTTTGCACCAGATCGCTGCCCAACTGGCGCGCGGTCTCGAATCCAAACGTGGGGATCTCGCCGGGCAGCGGCAAGTCGTTATCGATGGTTTTAGGCACATGGCAGACGCGGATCCGGCCGGCCGCCTGTTTGGCCACCTGGCTGGCCGCGAACATAGTGTCATCGCCGCCTATCGTGGCGAGATAGCCGATGCCGAGCATATCCAACGAGGCTACGACTCGCTTTAGGTCTTCGGCTTTTTTAGTCGGATTGGCGCGTGACGTATTCAGAATAGAGCCACCGTGGAAGTGAATGCGCGACACGTCGTCATGCTCCAGTTCTTTCACGTGGCCGGTTTCACCCTTCATCAGCCACTGAAAGCCATCAGAAATGCCGATAACCCGGCGCGCTCGGGTGCGCGCTTCCAGGGTAATCGCGCTGATCACGCCATTGATGCCGGGCGCGGGTCCGCCACCCACGAGAACGCCGACATGGTTCTTACCGGTATTGGGAGGTTGAGCCATGGGTCGCACTCTGACCGTAGAATGTTGCAAGACTATTAAAGCCCGTAAAGTTCTCCATGTAAAGGCTGTGTGCTTTTTTCGCGCGAGTTCG
>DASWHT010000255.1:0-5845 GCA_036398075.1 Binatia bacterium
AATCTGCAATCTGAGACCCACAATAAAGCAACCGAGTGGCGTCAAATCAAGTTGACATGAGACGCCGTACTCGGATATTTCTGTCTCGAAACGGCGGTTGGCGGGCTGCTTTCGTTTGCCGACCTGGCCGGCGTAGCGCAACGGATAGTAACAGGAGGATCGATATGCTGTCACAGATTCGCATTTATACTATCAACAAGGGCGAGATGGACGCCTTCCTCAAGCACTTCAAAGAGGAGATCATGGGAGTGCACGAGCGCATCGGCGTGCCGATTGTCGGCACGTGGGTGAACCGTCCGCAGAACGAGTTTATTTGGGTCAGGACCTACAAGGACAAAGCGGACGTTGAAGCGAAGGGTAAGGCGTTCCAGGCGGAAGTCGCGTCGGCCGGGATCAAATTGGGCGCTAATGTCGCGAAGATGGAAGTACGCGAAGTCGAAACGGCGTTCGGCTAATCGGCGCCGAGTGCCTAAACTCGGTTGGCCGAATGGCAAGAGGCTTCGCGCGGATATTATTCGCGCTCCTCAGTAAATCGCTTCTGCTAGACGTCGTTCGACGTCACATAGGTTCGAACCAATACGACCCTATAGCGACTGTATTCCGCAATTGAAGCCGGGGAGAAAAGGGGACGCGAACCCTTTCTCGGCTCCTCGATTACGACAATTTCATCAACCGGATAGGTCCAGCCGCGAATTTGCAAGATCAAACTCAGGTAAATAAAAGGGTCCGCCGGCTAACCCTGATAAATTCTATAATCGGGATTTCCATAGCCGGGCTTTCAACCAGGATATTTATGATCTCCGTGCCGACCCTGGCGACCGCGCTGGGGACGGACATCCTCGGGATTTCTTGGGCTCTCATCGTTTATCAGGTTGCCGGGATCGGGTTAGGCGTCGTTTGCGGCCGCCTGGGCGACATATACGGCCATCACAAGTTGTACGGCTATGGCATGGCCATGATGGCCGTTGGCTCGCTTCTCTGCGGGCTCTCGCAGGATGTTTTCCAACTGATCCTGTTTCGATTCTTGCAAGGAGTGGGCGGCGCGATGATTCAATCTTCCGGCCGCACCTTGGCCTTCAGGGCCATGCCGGAGGGATCCGAGGGAAAGGCCCAGGGACTCATGTCCATGTCGCACCAGTTTGGTTTTTTTGTTGGCCCGCCCATCGGCGGTCTCATCATCGATCTGGTTCACTGGCGCGGGATTTTCTTCCTCTTGTTTCTGCCGAGCCTGGTAGGCATGGCGCTTTCCTACATGACCGGACGTTCCGCCGCGCAGTCCGCTGCGCGATCCCTGTCGGTTGATTACCGGGGCGCCTTGCTCTTCTTTGGCTTGACGATTCTCGTCACCATGCTCCTGGATCAAAAAATTGCCGCGGCCGTGGGCGCCGGCAACCAGGCGCTGCTTGGTTTAGCTTTTGTCGGGACGCTGTGGAGTTTTGTCGCCCATGAGAAGAAAACCCCGAGCCCGATGGTCGATCTCTCATTTTTCTCGATCTCCGCTTTTGGCTATGGCTCCCTTGGTCTGCTCGTGTCCTGCATCACTCAAGGGCTTACGACGTTTATCGCGCCTTTCTATCTCCAGGACGTGCTAAAGCTCACGCCGACGTTCATCGGGATTATCTTTCTCATCCCGTCGCTACTCAGCATGGTGCTTTCGCCCGTCAGCGGGGCCATGACCGATCGTATCGGTGCGCGCTTTCTCTTGATCACCGGCGTGCTTATCTTAATCGTTGCGTTTTTAATCGGCGCTAACCTGCGGGCCGACTCCCATTGGATCTTGCCCACCAGCATGCTCGCGCTTACGGGGATCGGATCGGCATTTTTTAACACGCCATCACAAGCCGTTATGGTGAGTTCGCTCCCGAAAGAACATTGGGGGATCGCTATCGGCATTATCAATGGGATCTTCGGCCTGGGACACATGCTCGGCATCTCGCTGAGCGGGATTTTATTGACGCTGGCCTTCCGATTCTATTCAGGGGATCCGGCGTCAACGCCCAACCCGGCAGACGCTCAAGTTTTCGTCGCCTCGATGAACGTGACCTATCTGTTCGCCCTTGGAATCAGTCTCATCCCGTTGGTCACTTCATTAAAAAGCAAGAAGATCATTTGAACCGCGCTCGAACGTTCCCGCTTAGTATCCACGCGCCCAGTCGATAAGATTTTCCAACGGCAGGCCTGCCAGATAACGAGCCAGGTTGTCGCAGAATAACTTCAGCCCGCCGTGCTCGGAGACGTCCGTCAGGGCCGATACATGGGGCGTGATCACAACGCGCTGATCGTCCCACAGACGCGTATCGGGCGGCCGCTCGAACTCGCCGTCGTAGACGTCCAGGGCAACGCCCCGCAGCTTTCCCTCATCCAGAGCATGCAACAGAGCTGCTTCGTCGATAATCTCACCGCGCGCGATATTGACCAATATCGTTCCTGATTTCATCGCGGCAAAAGCCGCGTACCCGATCAGGTGCGTCGTCTCCTTCGTCCATGGGCAACAAACGGCCACGAACTCGCTCTCGCCGAGCAGGTTATGCAGAAGGTGCGAGGGTTCTAGTCGCGCGAAGCCCGGCGGATGCGATGCCCCCGAAGCCAGCTGCCGGCGCGTGCCGACCACCCGCATTCCCGCTCCCGTACAGAGTTTTGCCACCTCTTGGCCGATGCCGCCCGCGCCGACAACGCAGACCGTCTTATCCCGAACTATTACGGGATCGTAGGTTCGATGATCGAAAAGCCGGCGCCTCTGGTCCCGATAGCTCAAGTGCAGGCCGCGGGCAAAGTGGAGGAAGCTCGCTAACACGTACTCGGCCATGGGCCGCCTATTAGTTAGCCCGCGCGAGGTGGTCACCAAAACATCGGAGTCCCAAAGATCGGTGCCGAGAAAATTGCTCGCTCCGGCGGGAAGCTCATGGACCCATTGCAAGCGCGGCGCGCGGGCTCTTAAATTTTTCAGCGGCGGCCAACCGGTGAGCACGATCTCAGCCGAGGCCAGAGCATGGTTGCGCTCTTCGATGCTGGTGGCGGGAAATTTTCTCGCTCCGAGATACCTGTCCACGGTCCACTGCGGCCAAGTGGCGCGAAGCTCAACGTCGAACCATCCCCTGGCGTCGATAATATTGACCCGGCGGTCGACGTTCTGAATTCGCTGCAGCCCCTCGTCGGAGATCTGCGGCATCAGCAAAACTTCAACGCTCTCCATAACTGCTATAGTACCCTATGGTGGCACGCCTTTGTTAGAATAGTTAAAGTAAAAAGGGGCCATCGGCAATGACCGACGATTCCGAAACTATTGTTCGCGTGGCACGCGACGAAGCATCGGCGCGTGACTGGGAGCTGGTTCTATTAGCCCAGGGGCTTTCGCCGCGCATCCGCCGGACGCTGGATGGCATCGTGCTTGCCGTGCCTTTCCATGAGGTGGACAAAGCGCTCGCCGGGCTCGCGGCGTATGAACAGGAAACCCCCGCGAAAGCGCAACGGAGAGCGGCGGCGCCACGAGCTGTAGATTTGCTCGCGGCAGCGTTGGTTGGATTACTCCTCCTGGGATTTTTCATTGTGACCGTTGTGTGGAACTCGAGGCTAGCTTGGCTCGAACTCGGCAGCGCAAACGCCGGCCGGATAATTAACGGCGAGCTATGGCGCAGCGTGACGGCTCTCAGCTTACACGGCGACTCCGCGCACGCGGTGAGTAACGCTTTTGCGCTTGCCGTTTTCTTTGGCGCCGCATCCGGACAGCTGGGCGTAGGGGTTGCCGGCGCGCTGGTATTGTTGGCCGGCGCGGGGGGTAATCTCGCTAACGCTTTTATTCAGGGTTCACCTCATGACTCGGTGGGCGCGTCTACGGCGGTGTTTGGCGCCGTCGGTATTCTCGGCAGCCTCGCCATGGTTCGGCGCAGCCGGGAAAGCGGAAACAAACGGCGCGCTTGGATCGCCGCCGCCGCGGCTCTGGCGCTTCTAGGAATGTTAGGCACCGGCGGCGGCCGCGTCGATGTCTTGGCTCACCTTTTGGGTTTTCTAGCCGGCGGCGCATTAGGCATTCTCATCGCGCTCGTCTCGCCTCGGCCGCCGGTTGTTGCCGTCCAGTGGACATGCGGCGCCGCGACCCTCGCTGTGATTGTCTGTAGCTGGCTGCTTGCGTTAGGTTGGCGGTAGTGGAGAAATTTAACTTTCTCCGAGACCAAACGGGTTGGATCGAAGCGGTAACGGAACTAAACACCGGCAAAATTATCCGCGCTCTCCTGGCGATTTAACGGCCAACCTGATAGTTATGGGCGGCCGTTACCATGAAAAATAAAGCGGCTTTCGCGAAGTCAAAACAAACGCGTGCGGACTGACGACCCTGGAAAAGGAGAAATCTATGCCTGAGAAAACTGATCCGATAATTATCGAGGCGGCAGGAATGCGAATGACGGTGGATTATCGCCAGGGGGTTGGCGGTGATGAAGGATTGACCTTTGATATCACCGTGGCTGGCGCGGAAGAGGCGGGGAAAAGGATCCTGCGCTTCGACTGTTTCAAAAAGACACCCCATTATCACATTGGTCCGTCCGGGAAATATCCCGTGCGCGACATGAAAAATGAAGGTATCGAAGACCCGGTTCGCTGGTCTCTGGAGCAGCTCAAAACTCGCTTCCCCGCGATGGTCAGGGAAGCGGGGTATGAGGAAATTGCCGACAGGATCGATCAAAAGTCCATCGCCGAAAATCTCTGCCGGGTTGAAAGCGATATACTCGCGAAAGTCTAACCAGGAGGAAAACATGCCGCGCATTACTTTGGACTTGAACAAAGAAGCAGATCGTCAAAAGGTCAAGGGACAGTGGCGCATCGGCCCCGGGCTGGTGCCGGGCGAGCCCAACGAAGGGCTCGTGGCGCAGCTTCTGGATACTCCCGCGCGTCTGGCCGATTATGACGACTCCAGGTGGGAGGTTTGCAAAAACATTCGGCAGGGTATCTCGAAAGGCTTCACTTTCGGCTGGTACCGCATCACGGTGGAGATTCCCGCAGAGATCGACGGCGTCGCCGTGACGGATTCCCGGGTGCTTTTCGAGACCAACGTCGACAACTACGGCGAGGTTTGGATCGACGGAAAAATCGACCGCGCCGGCGGCGCCATCGTCGGCATCAACGCGTCACAGCGAGTCGAGGTTATCGACAAGGCCGTCCCTGGGAGCAAACATGTCATCGCCTGCCTGGTGGCGAACGGTCCGCTGGCCGAACCGCGGGGTGGCATTTACATGCGCTATGCGACACTGGCTTTCGAATCACGGAATTAACATGTTCCTGGTTTCTAGTTTCGAGTTTCTAGTTTGAGATCCGCTTGTTCGCGATAACCAGAAACCTGGAACTAGGAACTAGAAACTTACTATTTTACGCCGTAAGCGCGGTAGGGCTGGTCGAGAAAACCGCTGTGATCGAGATCTCGAACGAGCCTCTCGACGGCGTTTTGCCTCAGAAGCCGGCGATTTTGAATTGCAGCATGCTTGATAGGCCGTCGTGGGAATTGGCGCGAAAAACACGATCGAGCTGCCTATCATAACTGAAAGTGAAGGACAGGGTGTCGTTACGCCCTAGAAATTTGCCGATTTTCCAATCCACTACGGCCGATGTTTCATGGATACTGACGTCATTGGATCCGTCTCTGTTAAAGATTCGGCTAAAGGAAGTCCCACCGGTTAATCGAATCGCGCTTTGAAGAGGAGAGTAGGTCAACGATAGCCCTGTGGTGGGAGTTTGGGTCCTCACACCGGTACTCTGATTCCATTCTTCCTTGACCGTGAAGTTCGGTTCCAGCGACAGGAAATCGGCGGGGCGATAGGAAGTCGTAATCCTTTTGATCAGCACCGCGCTTTCTTCG
>DASWHT010000256.1:0-5592 GCA_036398075.1 Binatia bacterium
AAACGATCTTTGCGGCCGGCGCGGAGCGCGTCGAGCATGGGAGCGATGGGACCATCTATGGACTCGCTGTCGCAACCAATGACGCGCACGCCTTGATCCAAGAGCCAGCGAAAGGCGTCGAGTTCCAGGCCGATCGATCGATCCGCGAAATTCGGATCGTCGCTAAAGTGCGCCGCAGCGCCCGTGCGGATAAGTACGATGTCTTGAGCTTTTAGCCGATAACCGACACGCTCCAGCTCGCTTGTGACCTCCGCGCGCGAGATTGTATCGCCGGCTTTCTTGGTCGCGCTGAAATCGAGCAGCGCCGCGTCGCCGTAGAACCAGTCCAGCGGCAGCTCGTCTATAGTTTGGGCTTTTTGTCCGTTCCGGGTCGGTCCAAAATGGTGCGGCGCGTCGATATGCGTGGCGGCATGAGTATAGGTGTCGACAGTGTCCATCGCTCCCAAGTGAACGATCTCAGGGACGGGCATGCGCAGGCGCTTGGCTTTGGCTCTTTGATTCTGATCGTGGTCGACGGTGCTGATCCGGCTCTGTTCCGGCTCGAAACTATGGTTCATGATCGGCAAGCTTAGATCGACGAGCCGGACATCATGACTGTTAAGCCAGTCATCTTGAATGGCCACGGCGCGAATCCACGCGCCGGTGCCGCGCGAGAGTTTCACCGGAAAGAACATGAACTTGTAACCGTAGGGGCCGGGCAGGCCGCGCAGGTTGGCCAGCTTCTCGGCATGGGTCCATTCGGTGAGACGTCCGGCGCGGTGGATCGGGAAGAAGGCGGCCTGGTCGCCTTTAACGAAGCGTTCGGTCATGATCGAAATGGGCATGTCGATGGTCGCGGAATCGGTCGCCATGATCTTGACGCCGAGCCGGAAAACATAATTCAGCGCTCCACCGATCATGCCCGCCGCCGACTCAGCGAAGCGCGGGTCGTCGTCGTAGCGGTCCGTTCCTCCCGTCCAAAGAGCGATAATGTCGCCTTGTTTGGGCGTGTAGTCGATCTTTTCCAAGGCGCCGGCAATGTCATATTCGGTGATTGGTTCCGCCGGCTTCTTATGCCGGAAGTCCAGCACCACGCCGTCGCCGAAGCCCCACTCGAGGGGCACTTCGTCGATGAACTTCGCCGGGCGGCCTTCGGAAGTCGGATAAAAGTGATAGGGCGCGTCGAAGTGCGTGCCCAAGTGGCTGCGCAGCTCGATCCGCTCCGTGGAAAAAAACGAGCCGTCGGGCAGATCGGAGACTTTAATCCGAAAACGCTTGGCGAAAATTCGCGCCGCCTCCGCGTGCGTGACGCGGTTTAATTGGAGCTCGCTGTTCTCCAAATGGTCCGGCCGCAGGGTGACGCTCAGGTCGTAAATCTTTGCCATTCTTCCTCCGAGTTCCACCGATGGACTTCGACCAGTAAATTATAAGAAGTCAGGATGGGATAGCCCCCACACCCGACCGCTGAGATCCCTGCCTTTGTCGTTTGCCTGAGCGGGTCGCGGCCCAGTGTATTCCAAGATGTACAGCCCGCCGCCGATACGATCCGTGATGTAAATTAGCCCGTCGCTGTCGACGGAAATGGGGACATTCTACTTTTTGGCGCAACATGAAGACAAAGCGCTGCGTCTTGCGTGCGTAGATTCAGGCGTATCAAACGGCTACCAATGATGGGCCATAATCAGCCCCATATTATCTAATTTTTGCAGCACTTCCCTTCTCTCACGCGCCAAAAATTTCAGTCTCCGTCGTTTATGGGGCTTAATTCGCCCGACTTCCAACACAATAGCTGCTAGTTCCGCAATTCTTTGATTTTGAGATTTCGCTAGCTGTTCAAGCCTCGATAGATTTTTCGCCGAAATATTTGACTGCTTCAAATAGCCAAAGATTTCCTGCTCTTGATCTATTATTTCAATATCATCTTTTGGTTTTTTTGCGCAGTCTTTGCAGATATGGTTTTTGTGTCCCTTGCCGGAAAATTTTTCGTTCGCTCTATTTCGATCACAAATTCTACACCAATGTCCCATCTTTCGATTTCTTTCCTTACAGATTGATTAACACGGGTTGATATCGTGCAGAGCGGCTAAGTGTTGACCGGTCATTTCACATACTCGTCAATAAACTGCAAATAGCCTTGCTTTCCCCCTCGTCCGTTCCATCTGTCCACCGATTTGCGAATCTTCCTAAGGCACGAAACAATTTCTTCCGCCGTTATTTTCTCTGTCGATGTGGCTTGATTGCCGCCCGTGAGTTCTTTCCGGCCCAAACGGAATTCACATATGTCCTGCACGCGTTGAGCGACGAGGGACTCCTTTTCGGCCAGATGAAATGCCTTCGGTGTATGCGCACGAGACTCAGCGCGATAAACGTCGATCAACGCATCCAGCGCGCGCATCACATCATAATCAAGAAGATCGCTGCGCTCTCGATAGACGCTTACGATGGCGAATTCGATATTCTGCAATACGTCAAGGTGTGTATCTTCCAGCCCCATCCTTCGATCCTACCTTGGGGTGTAATGACGCCGGCTCCTTGGCTGTGGCGGGAAGAGGTCCAGCGCTCACAAAGGTTTATTGTTGGGCGCAGAAGAGCGGCGCTCCTGATTCCAGGATTGATCGTCCTATCGGACTTGTCCTAACGCCCTGGGACGAAGATCTCTATCCCAGTTCTTGGACGGGTGGCCGCCGCTCGACGTCATCTTGCTCTCCGCGAACGAGGTAGTCAACTAGCATCGACTTCGTTGCGCTCAATCGCCTCATAAGGACTGGAGTGTTGGAGTTTTGGAGTGGTGGAGTGATGGGTTCGACACCCAATACTCCGCTTCGCTTGCGCGCCTCGCCTTTGAGATCTTTTTGAGCAGCGTGCCCACAACCGTGTTTAGCACCCTGGTAAGCCGAGCAGGCGCGCGGCGTTGCCGCCGAGGATTTGTCTCTTTTCTTCTTCGTGTAAGCAATCCAGCTTGGTGATTTCTGGCACCTGGCGCCAGCTCGACATGTCGCCCGAGTGGTCCGTGCCCAAAAGCACGTGGTCCGCGCCGATTGTATCGATCAAAAAGCGCAAGACTTTTGCGTCATACACCACGGTGTCGAAGTAGAGCCGGCTGAACATCTCGTCTACAGAACCGGTGAACTTGGCGCGCGGCTCCGGCCGATGGGCGTGACCGTGGCGCCACCTGCCTATGAGGGACGGCGCCACGCCGCCGCCATGAGCGAAGATAAGCTTCAGTTTGGGAAAACGTTCCAGGACGCCGCTAAAAATTAGGCAGGCAATCGCCACAGCGGTTTCCAATGGATTGCCGATCAGGTTCTGCAAATAGTAGTCGTCCATGCGTTCTCTCCTGACGCGCACGTCGGGATGGATGAGCAGGGTTACCTAAAGCTCTTCAGCGCGCTCGAAGAAAGGCAGGAATTCCGGATCGTCGAGATTGCGCCCCTCGATGCTGGAAAGGATCTGCACGGCGCGCAACCCCAGCTCCCGATTGGCGCGGGTCAACTCGGCGGCCGCGGCGCGGCCGTAAGGCAGAGGAGCCATGCCGATGCCGTAGATGCGCCCGGAATATTCCTGCTGGATCTCGGCGAAGCCGTCGTTGATCCGCTGGCAGGCCCAGACGACGGTTTTTTCCTCACAGGCGCCAAAGTTGATGTAGGGCAGGGTCGACAGCGCGATCACGTCGATGCCCACCGTGGCGAGCTCGCTCAATTGCGCGGGGTAGTCGGTGCGCTTGGACTGCAATCTGAAAGAGACGCCGTCCGGGCGCAGCAGTCCATCGCCCTTGGAGTCATTCACCAGTCGGATGCCGTAGTGCTCGCCCTCGCCGCGCCGGCAGCCGTCTATGAATGTTTTTGCGTAGCCGTGATTATGGATATCGATGGTGCGCGCGGTCATTGTCGCCTCGTCCTTCTTCATTCGGTTTGTTCGTGAGACGATAGCATCCAAACCCGGCAGGAGACAATCCTTGCTAATCGCAGTAAAGTCGCACTATAAATTCGATCTCAGTCGGCGCTTCGTCCTATGGAAAAGTTAATTATTTTTGCCGCGCTGGGCTACCCCGGGTCGGCCAACCCATCTCTCCCGGCGATGCCTGCGACTTGAGAGCACGCCGGGCGGCACCTGGTGCCGCCGACTTTGGAAGAAATCAATCTGCGCATCGATAGTCTGCCCGCCGAATCAGTTTATTCCGTGACGGCGCGTGGAACCGCCGGGCCGCTGGGTCAAACCCGCATGCTCACGTTCGTGATCATCAAAGGCGGACATGTCCGGCTCGGCACCCAAGACCTCCCTTACTATGCCGAAGGGGTCCCTGCTGAGAGCAACGCCCAGTTGGTCGAGCGCATCGTTCGTATCGCCACCGAACTGGGCAGGGGGATCGCTACGCCGGATGATGCAAGAAAAATACTAGGTCTGCCGGAGAAACAAAGAAAGTGATCAAAGGCATGAATGCATCTGATCAGATTCTGCTGAAAAACCCTCCGTTCATCCTTCGAGAGCCTCAGGACGAACGGAGGAGCAGTTGAAATCATCGGAGATTGTCCGTTCGTGCTGAGCCTAATCGAAGCATTCTTAGGGATTTTCAGCAGAATCTAAGCAGATTTCAAATAGCAAATTGTTGAGATGTGCCGCCCGGGTATATTTGCCATGCGGGAATGCGGCGACGGGCGATCTCGTGCCCAGGCTTCGCTTAGCGAACAAGCGGGGCGCAATGTCAATATAACGGCGCGGCAGGCGACATGGACAAAGCGGTTTTTTTCCATTAAAATCAGGCAAAAATTGAGGTTGAAAAGTCATGGCTATACCGCAATTCGTCTATCAAGATCCGCTGCCGCTGGGGAAAGATACGACTAACTACCGTCTTCTCACCAGGGACCATGTGTCAGTCGCCCAGTTCGACGGCAAAGATATTCTGAAAATCGAGCCGGAAGCGTTGACCTTCTTAGCCAACGAAGCGATCCGCGATGTTTCGTTTTTGCTCCGCACGGCGCATCTGGAAAAAGTCGCGGCGATCCTCAAAGACCCGGAAGCTTCAGCTAACGATCGCTACGTCGCGCTGGCGATGCTGCGCAACGCCGACACTTCGTCGAAGGGGATTCTGCCTTTTTGCCAAGATACCGGCACGGCGACGATTTTCGGCAAAAAGGGACAGCAGGTTTGGACCGGCGTCAAAGATGAGGAGTATTTGACCAAGGGCGTGTACAAGACTTACACGGAAGAAAATCTCCGTTACTCGCAGAGCGCGCCGCTCACCATGTACGATGAAATCGATACCGGCACTAATTTGCCGGCGCAGATCGATCTCATGGCGACCGATGGGATGGAATATCAGTTCTTGTTCGTAACCAAAGGCGGCGGCTCGGCCAATAAGACTTCCCTCTATCAGGAAACCAAAGCGCTTTTGAATCCCGCGAGCCTGGAAAAATTTTTGACTGAGAAGATGAAACCCCTAGGCACCGCCGGTTGCCCGCCGTACCATCTCGCCTTTGTGATCGGCGGCACTTCCGCCGAGGCTTGCCTGAAAACCGTGAAGCTTGCGACCACCGGCTATCTCGATCATTTGCCAACCAGCGGCAACGAACAAGCCCGCGCCTTTCGCGACGTGGAACTAGAGAACAGAATGCT
>DASWHT010000257.1:0-4748 GCA_036398075.1 Binatia bacterium
TCAGGACGAACGGCTATGTGACCGAATTTCGATGCGTTGTCGTCCGTTCGTGGTGAGCCCGTCGAACCATGAACGGACTTCTGACACAGTAGTACTAGCGCTTGGTTTGCATCTGGCGCAAAAGAGCTTCGACTCTTTTTAGTTCCTCGCCATATCCTGCCCAGTTGCCTTGTCGCAAAAACTCCTGGGCGCGTTGGAAGTGGTCGAGCGCTTGCCGCGCCGGATCAATTTGATCCTTTGCCACCTCTAGCGGCGGCGCAGCGGATGGCGCTGGCACGCTCACGGCTTTCCCGCCGAAAATTCTTTGCAGGGACTCCTCCAGAGTCTCTTCCATCGCAATCTGATTACCGAAGGCGACGATGACTCTCTTTAACTCAGGCAACCCGCCCTGCTCGGCGGCCAGGTAAAGGGGCTGGACGTAGAGCAGCGATTTCTCGATGGGGATGGCTAGAAGGCTGCCGCGAATCACCTGCGACCCAGCTTGGCTCCACAGGCTGATCTGTTGCGAGATAAACGTGTCCTGATCGATTCGCGCATCGATCTGCCTGGGACCATAAACCAGTTTTGCCTTGGGAAAATCGAGTGCGACCAGCTTGCCATAGTGGGGTGGATCGCTGCGTGCCGCCAGCCATGCCCGCATGTTGTCTCTTTTATTTGGCGTAAAGGGCAATAACAGAACGAATTCTTCTTTAGCTTCAGCTTCACCGGGCAGGCGCATGATCGTGTAATACGGTTCCATCTCCCGTTCCGCCTTGCCCACCGACTGTCGCGGAATACTGAGCAGGTCCTCTTTATTGTAGAAAACCTGCGGGTCTTGCATGTGGTAGGTCGCGTACATTTGCGCTTGAATGGCGAAAAAATCCTGGGGGTAGCGGATATGGGCGTGGAGATCCGCTGGCATTTGTTCCAGCGGTTTGAACAAGCCGGGGAAAATATTTCCATAGGCCACGACCAGAGGGTCATTCGGATCGGCGAGATAAAAATCCACCGTGCCGTTATAAGCGTCGACCACGGCTTTGACCGAGTTGCGGATATAATTCAACTGCCGCTGCCGCAGGGGTTCTGAGTAGGGGTATCGGTCTGACGTCGTGTAGCCGTCGATGATCCAAAACAAACGCCCGCCTTGGGCAATAACCACGTAGGCATCGCGATCGAAGGTAATGAAGGGCGCGATCTTCTTGACCCGCTCATGGATCTGGCTGTGAAAAACGATGCGGCTCTCGGGCTTTAGGTCCTGCGATAGCAGCATTCTCAGCGTCGTGTGGTGCGCCGAGAAAACCAGCTTGCGCCATAATGAACCGATGTTAACACCGCCTCGGCCTTCATAGGTCGTATAAATATTCTGGTCTCCGGCTGGATAATCCAGCTCCTGCGCGCCGGTTTTGATGAGTACATATGGGTTGGCCAGTTCGCCGAAGTAGATTTCGGGGCGTGTCACCTTCAGGGAGGTTGTCGAGACCGGCGGGATGTCTTTGATAAAGAACTCCGGCTGGCCGCTGGAAGTCACCTGATTGACCGGGCCAAAAACGACACCGTAGCCATGGGTGAAGGTCAGGTGTTCATTGATCCAGTTGCGGCTCTGAAGATGTTGATGCGAAAGCTCGCGCGCGGAAAGCATCACCTGCCGGTAGTTGCCGTCGACGACGTAGCGGTCGTTGTCGACGTCGACAAATTTATAATAAGTGCGGATTTCCTGGAGCTGGCCGTAGCTGGCGAGCAACGGCCGGTGATCCCATAGCCGGATATTCTTGATGGTGGCGTCGTTCTGTTTTATGTCCGCGGCGGTGAGTTGTTCTTCGGCTGGAAATTCCTGACTGGCGATCTTGTCGAGCCCGTAGGCGAGACGGCTGAATTTTATAGTGCGCTCGATGAACTGCCGTTCAGCGTCTACTTCATTTGGTATGACGCGAAAACGCTGCAAGATGTATGGATAAAGCTGGACACCGATGACATGCGCGACCAACAAAACTGCGACGCCGGCAATGAGAAAACGCCATCCCGGGCGGGACATTTGGAGGACACAGATAACCGCCGCCGCCAATGACAAAAAACAGAGGATCCGCAAAGCCGGCAAGAGAGCGTAAACATCCGCATAACTCGCGCCGAACGCGGCGCCACGGGAAGAGTAAACTACCTCGAAGGCGTCCAGATAGTACCCGGCGGCTTTCACAGCTAGAAACAGCGCCGCGAGTGCCAGCATGTGCTTGCGTGCCCGCTCGGAGAATATAAGGCCTCGAGGTCCGTAGAGAATACCGCGATATAGCAGATAAGCGGCGGCACTGGCGATTGCCGCGAAAGTTACTACGAACGTGAGCCAGTTATAGATTTTCGAAAACATCGGCAAGCGAAAAACGAAAAAGCCGATGTCTAAATCGAAAAGCGGATCATTCAGAGAAAAAGGCGCGGGATTCAAAAAAAGCGGCAACAGTTCCCAGTTTGACGCCGCCTGAGGCGCGGCCATCAGTCCGATGAACAATGCCGCCGGCAGTAGCAGCCGTCGGAGCAGAGGATCAATAAGCTCCGTTGGCGGAAGTTCGATGACGTTTTCCGCCTCGGATACACGAACACCACTGGGCATGAAAGCGGCGATTTTGACGTTTAGATAGAGGAATGCGGCGACAAATAGACCGGCCACGAGGCCCAACATGAACTTGTAAGTCAGGCTCGTTGTGAAGACCTGGGTGTAACCGACTTCGGTAAACCACAGCCAATCGACGTACAGGCCTATCGCTTGGCGAAAGAACAGGAGCAAAACGAAGACGATGAAAACTAAGATCCCAGCAAATCTGCGCATAATTTCCGCCTTTGGGGTGGCGCTCGGCTTGGACAGACCTTATAGAAAGTGAAATTTTAATGCAATTGATAAAACCGGTAATCCCTGGGCATAAAAAAAAGGTGGCGCCGGGATATCCCCGAACGCCACCTTATTTGCAAACAACGTGTTGACTAACAACCCAGGAAATCAATCGTGCCCGACCTTCGGACGCCATTTGTCGAAGCGGCGCTCGAAGCGGTCGATGACCTCGGTCAGCGCCATTCCGCTGATGGCGAAGATTGCTACACCGACGAAGACTTTGTCGGTCTGGAACGTGGCTCCCGCTACCGTGATCATGAAGCCGATACCGGCGGTGGCGGCATAGAGTTCGCCGACCATGACGCCGATGAGCGCGCGACCGACGGCGAGTCTAAGGCCCGTAAGAATGAAGGGAACCGTGGAGGGCAGCACGACGGACCTGAAAATCTGCCATTCGGAAGCGCCGAAACTGCGCGCCGCGGTGAGCAAGTTAGCCGGCGTAGTTTTGACGCCGTCGCGGGTGTTGATCAGAAGCGGAAAAACCGCGCCCAAAAAGATGATGCCGACCTTGGAAAGGATACCGATACCCAGCCAGATGATGACGAGAGGCAGTAGGGCCACGCGGGGCGTAGCGTTCATGGCGTTAACGAACGGGTCGCAGACCCAAGCGAATCTCTTATACCAGCCGATCGCAATGCCGAACGGGACAGCGAAAATGATAGAGAGGAAATAACCCCAGGCGAACTCTATCCCGCTAATATATAAGTCGTTATAGATTTCACCCGAAGCAAATAGCTGCCATGCCGCCTTACCCACCAACGACGGCGCGCTCATGAACATCGGGTTAATCATGCCGGCCCAGTTGCCGATCGTCTCCCATGTCAACATAAAGACAACGACCGCGGTGCTACCGAGAATAAATTTCTCATTGTTGAGATAAAATTTGTAGGCAGCGGATGCTTCGGCTACGCTTATATCTAAAAGTTGCTCTTCTGCAGCTTGATTGGCCATATACCTTCCCTCCGGTTTGTTTTGTTTAATACCCTTCCAGCTACTCGCTCAACGTGCGAACCTGTACCAAAAGGCTGAATACTTGTCAACAGTGATTATAAGGCCACGTTATTCCTGCCAGAACGGCGCCAACCGTCCATCTATCAGCTTAGCGAAACCGGCTTAACTTGACAATCGTTAAGGTATTAAATAATTTATCTTCAACTAATCTTTCCATCGTCAGGAGAAACCATGAAACTCCTATTTATCACGCCGCCCATGGGCAATTGGGCGCCTTGGGGCGACCGGCATTTCGCCGTCAATTCACTATATTCTCAGCTCGCTGCGTTCGTTCGGGAGAAGCAAGCGGCGGATGTGGAAGTATTGGACTGCCGTGCACTGGGCCTGGACGACGAGCAGATGCTCGATGAGGTTCGCCGTAGACGTCCCGACGCGGTTTACTTTGGCGCGATGATTGCCGCGGCGGGCGGCGCCGCGACGCTGAACCGTTTTCACGCGGCGATGCAGAAGATCAAAGATGCCGCCCCGAAAACGATAACGATCGGCGGCGGCTTGATGTACACCGCCGTGCCGCAGAAGATCATGACCGACAATCCGCAACTCGATTACGCCATCGTCGGTGTGTTCGGTGACAACGAGTACCCGTTGTGCGAGCTCCTGGAAGAGCTTAAGAAACCAGCGCCGAAGTTTGCCGAGATCCGCGGGCTTACCTGGAGGCAGGGTGGCGAGATCGTGCTCAACGCGCAGTGCCCAATGATCCAAAATCTAGATGAGCTTCCCATGCCCGCCTACGATCTCTTTCCGATGGACAAATATTTCGGCTATTCGGTGATTCCGAACTACAATGAAGCCGTAACCTCACGAGGCTGCGAAGGCGCCTGTCACTTTTGCTACGAGTGGTGGCTGGTGGATCCGCGTAGCCCGCGGGACTTCACCTCGCACC
>DASWHT010000258.1:0-3634 GCA_036398075.1 Binatia bacterium
GAGTTTCGGGAACATGTCGGGAATCTGATTGAGCACCAGATCACGGAAAGCATGCAACGGCGGAAAGCCGGAGCTGGACCATTGCCGGTTGCGTTCCAGGTCGAACATGTCCGCCGCTCCCGGTGTCCCGTTACCCGTGTGGACGCAGATCGGCAAATCCAGGTCCATCGCGCTCTCATACACCGGGAAGAAGTACGGATTGTCGAGCGTGTAGTTGCCTTCGAGGCCGCGGAAAAAGACGCCCACCGCGCCTTTGTCTCTGGCCGTTCTCAATTCTCTTACGGATTCTTCGATGGATCTTAGCGGCGGCACCACGACCCAACGAATGCGACCGCTGCTCTGCGCGCAGGCGTCGGCCATGAAGCGGTTATAGGCCCGCGCCATCGCAACGTCGAGCTCCGGGTCTTCGGTAAGATGAACCAGGAAGAGCGTCGGATAGACAACCTGCGTTTCGATACCGAGGCGATCCATATCGGCGAGACGGGCCGGTATATCGGTCATCTCGCGGCAACCGACGCCGATGTCTTTTCTATCGGCTTGGATCTTCGACGCCGACGGTGTGATCAGCCGGAAACCGCCTTTGCCGACGGGTTTCGGGAAGATGTTGCCGTCGATCAGCCACGTCGCATTCCAGCCGCCGTAGAGGGTGTCTTCGGGCATGGTAAGCAAAACCGGCCGTCGCCCGCGCATATCCGCGTCCATCAGTTTCCACATGGCTTCGGATTCGGCGATATGGGTGTCGGCGTCGATTACTCCACGCATGGTTTATCTCCTTCACAGGCCACTGAAAAAGGCTTATTTGCTTCGTCAGGCTGTGTGAAAACTCCGTTCATGGTTCGACTGGGCTCACCACGAGCGGATGTCAGACATCACAAATGGAGCATTCAGCCGTTCGCCCTGAGCTTCGTCGAAGGGCTCCCAATGAGTTTTCACACCGCCTGTCGTTGCACTCGCCCGCCTCGCTCCAACGTACTGGCTGAGTACGCCTCCGCTCGTCGACCTTCGCGCGCGTCTTGAGACGATGATAGGAAGACGGTTCAGGGAAATGCACAGGCGCCTCGCCCAGGGTTGGAATTTTACCCTAAGGCCGCATGCCCAGAGCTAGAACAATTGGCCGAATCTGTCAATTCAGAAATTATTATGCGTGGTTGCGGCACAGCCGAGAGTTTGCATATATAAACGAAGGGTAAAGTTGGTTTCGTTGGTGAACTTTGCCGAGGAGGCACGTAAGCATGGCGACAATTAGATTTTTCGACCCGCGCGCGGCGGTGAATCCCAAGGAGCGCGCGCCGGTGCCCGGCTTGGATACGCTGGAGGGAAAAGTTATCGGCATTATCGACAACGGCCAGGCCAATTCAACCGACATGTTCAAGGAGTTGGCAGGTTTGCTTCAAGAGCGTTTTCATACGCGGGAAATTCTCTTCGAAACCAAGCCCACCCATATGCAGGGAGCGCCGGCGCGAATCATGGAGGATTTTTTGAACCGGTGTGACGCCGTCATCACCGGTTTGGGCGCTTGAGGGTCGTGTACATCGTGGAGTGTCCACGACGCCATCGAACTGCAGAAAAAAGGCAAACCGACGGTGACCTTGTGCCAGTCGATTTTTATGGAGTTGGGTAGGACCGAGGCGAAGTTTTTTGGCATCGTGAATCTGCCGCTGATCGAGATTCCGCACCATCCGAGCGGCGGCGCCCGCGCCGGCGAGCACCGCGCGGATGCCGAGGGCGCCATCGAGTTGGTGGCGAAGACGCTGACGCTGGGTGGGGCGGAAATAAAAAAGGCTGGTGTAGGGTGAGTCGTTACTTCACTTCGGAGTGTGAGAACTGAGTTTTTGACGCGGCACTCTGTTTCCTTCCCCCGCTTGTGGGGGAAGGTTAGGATAGGGGTATGGATCGAATAAGAACACGAGCGCGAGAATTGCGTAAAAACCCAACCGATGTTGAAAGACTTTTGTGGACTCATCTTCGTTTGTGGCAGATTGATGGTCACAAGTTTCGGAGGCAGCAACCTCTGGGTAAATACATCGTTGACTTCGTTTGCTTGGAGAAAAGAATAATCATCGAGCTCGACGGCGGACAGCACGCCGAACAACTGAAATACGACGCGGAAAGAGACACGTGGTTACGTGCGCAAGGTTTTTCCGTTGTGCGTTTTTGGAACAATGAGGTGCTGCAGAATATTGGTAGTGTGAAAGAAACAATATTCAACAAATTGGAAAGTACCCCCTTCCTCAGTCCTTCCCCGCAAGGGGGAAGGAGGCGGACTAGAGGGAAGAGTCAACTCGGTTACAGTCGTTCTTAAATCTTTGGAGTTTGGTTTCATTCATGAATCTCACCTCTAATCTCATCGAAGTCGAAGATAGTTGGGAGGCCGCCAACGACTGGTTCCTGAAAGAAAAGCTAAGCGATGGCTTGCCCATCGTGCCGCCGACGCCGGAGCGGGTGGAGCGCATGTTGAGCGGTACGAAACGCGATCCGCAGGAGGTGATCGGGCCGATACCGCCCAAGTGGGCGCCCTGTTCCATCGAGAAGATCGCCATCAACGCTGTCATGGCCGGCTGCGCGCCGGATTATCTTCCCGTTGTCATAGCCGCGGTCGAAGCGATCTGCGAGCCGCGGTTCAATCTTTACGGCGTTCAAGCCACCACCGGCTATGTCGGGCCGGCTCTGCTCTTAAATGGACCTATTCGCAAGCAGCTTGATGTCAACTGCGACGCCGGCGTGTTCGGTCCGGGTTTCCGCCCCAACGCGACCATCGGCCGCGCGATCCGTTTGATTCTCATCACCGTCGGCGGCGGTTATCCGGGGGATACGGACCGTTCGACGTTCGGTTGGCCAGGCAAGTACACCATGTGCTTCGGCGAAAACCAGGAAAAAAGCCCGTGGGAGCCCTATCACGTCGAGTTCGGGTTTGAGCCGGAACAGAGCACGGTGACCGTGTTCGGCATCAACGGCTTTTTGCCGATTCACACCGCTGGCAATACCGGCGAGCAGGCGCTCTCATCTCTCGCCGACGTGATCAAGATGCATCACGGCGTGAGCCATCTCGACGTCGGCAGCTTCGGCGGCGGCACGCCGTTGATCGCCCTCGGCGTCGAAGACGCGGAGATCATGGCGCGCGACGGTATTACCAAAAAGCAAATCAAAGACTATCTCTGGCAACATGCGTCTTTGAAATTCTCGGAGGTTCCGGCGCGCCGCAAGGGGCATAAAAACGACGCCGAATTGTTAAGGGAATCCCCGAACGTGACGCCCGATCAGGTCGTTCACCTCTCGACCAAGCCCGAAGACATCATGATCATCGTGTGTGGCGGCAAGCATCGCCATTCGGTGTTTCTGCCGATGTGGACGGGAAGAAATACTTTGTGTGTCACCAAGCAGATAGGATGATTGGAGTGATGGAGTGGTGGAGTAATGGAGTGATGGGAGATGCCGGAGGAAAGGGGAGTCCTATGAAACGGCGCATTATGACGAGCTGCTGGATAGCGGCGGGAGTTATCTGGCTGGTGCCGTCCGCCAATGCTCAAGACAAGGTGCGCATGGGGCTTAGTTCGGTGAGCGCGCTGCATAGCGCGACATGGGTGGCCGAGCAAAAAGGCTTTTACCGCAAGCATGGTATCGACGCGGAAATCAT
>DASWHT010000259.1:0-3559 GCA_036398075.1 Binatia bacterium
GCGAAGAGGATGCCGGGCATGGCCATGGGGATCAGCATCAGCCCCCAGGCGACATTCCTGAAGGGCATGTCGGTGCGCTCGGTAAGAAAGGCAAAAAAGACCGCGATGGAGAGGGCGAGGGTTGTGCTCGCGGCAGCCAAAACTGCGGTATTCGCAAACATGGTGTAAACTTGCGGATCGGAATAAGCGGTGAGGTAATGCTGAAAAGTGAACGCGCCCGGCTGCCACGGAGTGCCGAGCCGGAAGCTAAAGATCAGCAGCGTAACGAGTGGAACGACTATTAGCCAGAGCGTAAATAGAACCGCCAGCAGCGGCACAGCGTGCGCGCGCAGCAGCGGCCAGCGCGGCGATGCAATAGTTTCTAAAGCGCTATCCATATGATTTTGTGCGCGCACCTCAGGGACCGTACACTAGTGTCCTGGAATTAAAGTTCGTTGACAAAGTTAGGAGTCCGAGTCCGTTCATTCCCGCCCTTCCGCTGGGCTCAGGACAGACTCCAGCGGGAATGACGACAGAGGGCCTTCCGGTTATGTGAGCGAAATTTTGAGACACTACGATATTAGTATCCCAGGCGCTCCACGACGGGCTGGAGCCGCTCGAGATTCCGTTTCACGTTGTCCGTCTGGGACATTTCCGCCCACGCCTCCTGGACCAGTTCTTGGCGCACGACTTCCTCCACGTCTTTCCGCGTAATCGACTTTGACAATACGCCGGCGTCCTCATGCTCCTCCAGAATTCGCCACACGCCCTCCACGGTCAACTGGCCGTCCAGCGGATGAAAGGCGCTATCCATGATGCTCAGGGGGCGCAGGTCACGCATGCGTTCGGATTCATCCGGACTGTCGACACGCAGCTTGGCCTCCACGTAGCGCTGAAAGTGAATTTTCCTATTTTTAGTAGCCGTACTTTTCTACCACCGGCTGCAGCCGTTCAAGGTTGCGCTTGACCTCTTCGGTCTGGGACATTTCCTGCCAAACTTCCTGGACTAGTTCCTGCCGGATGACCTCGTCCAAATCTTTTCGCGTCACGGCTTTGGAGAGCACGCCGGCGTCGATATGTTCTTCCAGGATGCGCCAGACGCCCTCCGGGCTGAGTTGGCCGTCAAGCGGGAAAAACGAGCTCTCCAGCATAACGATGGGCACGAGATCGCGCATGCGCTCGGACTCATCCGGATTGTCGACCCGTATCTTGGCTTCAACGTAGCGTCGAAAGGGATAACTCTCGGGGATCATGCGCATGGTGTGGTAAGCGCGAATCGTTGCCTTCCAAAAGCGCTTGATCAGCTCGGGATTGCGCTCGATAAAGGACTTGCGCGCCACGGTCACGCGATCGGGCCGCCCATGCGGCTTGGAGTCTTCGACGAAGTCGTAGAGTTTGTTGAAGCCTTGCTCGATCAGCTGCGGCACCCATTGGTTGCGCACGATGGCGGCGTCGGTCGCGCCCGCCTGGAGCGGCTTCCACGCTTCCCGCATGGAGCCGAATTTGTAGCCGATCTTCCACTCCACATCGCGATCGGGATCGAGCCCCGCGAGCCGCATCTGGCGCTCGAGCCACAACGTCGCGATGCCGCCGCGATACCAATCGCCGATGCGCTTGCCCTTCAGCTCCTTGATCGACTTGATCCCGGGAGCAGTCACTAGCGAAGCCGGGAACTGATTACGCCAGCCGCCGATAATCCTCAGTTCGTCGTTGCCCATAGCGCGCTCGGCGAAGGGCGTGCGCACATGCACGTCGGGAATAATGTCGATGCCAAACGCAATCATGTCGCGCAGCACCGTACCCACTTCGTCATAGCGCTCGCCTTCGGGCCGACTGGACTCTAAGCCTTCGACGTAAATCTTTGCCGTCACCACCTCGACGTCGATTCCCTCCCGGGTAAAAAGACCGGCTTCCTGACAATACGCCGCGACCTGAATATGGCCGGCATGCCAACAACCATTCCCGACGCGCAGTTTCATGCATTGCTCCCCAAAAAATTTTCTTCACGCTATCAAAGCGTGAAAGAATCCGTCAAGCCGTGATTCCTCAGCACGCAGCGAAAATCTTCAAGCTCTCAACTGGTCCTCGGTTCATCCCGAGGTTCTCGAAGGGTGAACGGAGGTTTTTCAGCAACCTGCTAATGAAAGGTGCAGAGGCAGGATGAGCGCTCACTCGGAGAGAGTGTTTTTTGACCCGCGCTGACCGCGAGTGGACTCACTGGATTCAAGATACGCGCCGGTCAATAGCCGTGTCGCTCAATAACCGGCTGCAACCGTTCGAGGTTGCGCTTGATTTCGTCGGTCTGGGATATTTCTGCCCACGCCTCGCGCACCAGATCCTGTTGCAGCAATTCCTCGACATCCGCGCGGGTGATGGACTTGGCGAGCACGCCGGCATCCTGATGTTCTTCGAGAATGCGCCACACGCCCTCGACGCTCAACTGGCCGTCCATGGGAAAGAAAGCGCCTTCCATGAGCTCCATGGACCAGAGATCGCGCATGCGCTCGGATTCATCGGGATTGGTCAGCCGCAGCTTGGCTTCGACAAAGCGCAAGAACGGATAGTTCTCCGGCGCGATGCGGATAAAATGATAGCCGCGGATGGACGCTTTCCAGTAACGCTTGATCAGCTCCGGATTGCGCTCGACGAAGCTCCGGCGCGCCACCGTGACGCGGTCCGGGCGCCCGTGCGGCTTGCTGTCCTCGACAAAATCAAAAATCTTGTTGAAGCCGCGCTCGATCAACATCGGCACGTACGGATTCTGCACAATCGCCGCGTCCGTCTCGCCGGCTAATAAGGGCTTGTAGGCCTCCCGCATCGAGCCGTATTTGTAACCGATCTTCCAGTCGATTTCTCGATCCGGATCGATCCCGGCTTTGCGCAACTGGTGCTCATACCACATCGTGGCGATGCCGCCCTTGTACCAATCGCCGATCCTTTTGCCGCGCAAATCGGCGAACGACTTGACGCCCGGCGCCGCCACCAAGGTGCCGCGAAACTGATTGCGCCAGCCGCCAATGATCAGGACCTCGTCGTTGCCCAGCGCGCGCTCGGCGAAGGGCGTGCGCACGTGCACGTCGGGAATGATGTCGATGCCGAAAGCGACCATGTCACGGAGCACCGTGCCCACCTCATCGTAGCGTTCCCCGTCCGGTCGGCTTGCGGCAATCCCCTTGGGGTTGATTTTCGCATGCACTATCTCGACATCGATGCCCTCCTGGGCAAAAAATCCCGCCTCCTGACACAAAAAAGCGTGTTGAATATGAAATGCATGCCAACAAGCGTTGCCGACTCTCAATTTCACGATTCACCTCGAAGTAAAAGGCAATCGGGTCAAGCTTGCATAAGTGGATAAACGCATCTATTCATCCATGCAAGCCTGACCGTGCCTACTTCTGAGCTTGGTTTCGCCCGGCGATCACTGGCCGCAGCGATGCTGCGGCCGGTGATCCAAAGAGTTGTGGCTTGAAGGTTTGAGTGAAGTGCCTAGCCGGCCGATTCGGCAAAGAACTGACCCGGCATCTCGATGGGCGGCAGCGAGTGGTTCTCTTCCGAGCCGCCCAGGATGGGCGTGCCATCG
>DASWHT010000260.1:0-3183 GCA_036398075.1 Binatia bacterium
TCGGAGGGGAAGGAAAAATATTCTCGCAAATGGTTTTCACCATTTTTCTCCCACCTTTGCGGCCTTTGCGTCTTTGCGCGAGATATTCCGATTCTTTGGGTTGCGGCTCTGTCGCGCTGCGTCCGCGCGGTGAAATTCTAAATGCGCATCGTTGTTTGTCGACTCTTTGCTTTTCGCGGGAAATAGGCCATTGTATGGGCCACGGCGCAATTCATGCGCCGTTCTCTCCATGCCTGGCGCGGAATCTTTCTTCGACTTTGAACATGCTGGTTGGGAAGCGATTCCCAATCAATATCATCAAGGCTTCGGCCAACTCACCACGCAGGCGATCACCTCGTTATTGGACGCGGTTAATATAAAGAGGGGCGATAAGTTTCTAGATATTGCCTCGGGACCGGGTTACGTTGCGGCCGCGGCGGCGATGCGAGGCGCTACTGTCCTGGGCGTGGATTTTTCCGCCGCGATGGTGGCGCATGCCCAACAGCTCCATCCCAATATCGATTTTCGTGAAGGCGACGCCGAACAGTTGCCGCTTGGCAAGGGGCTGTTCGATGCGGCGGTGATGAACTTCGGTATCCTTCATCTCGGCAGGCCGGAGCAGGCGCTCGCCGAAGCTTGGCGCGTCCTTCGCGCCGGCGGGCGCTTTGCCTTCAGCGTCTGGGCGAAGCCCGAGGAAACCATCGGCTTTGGCATCGTGCTGCGCGCGGTGGCAAATCATGGAGAGCCGCGGATCGCGTTGCCCGAAGGGCCGCCGTTTTTTCGCTACAGCGATCCCGAAGAATGTGTCCGTGGGCTGCTGGCGGTGGGTTTCGAAACTCCAACGATAACCAAAGTAGCGCAGGTTTGGCGATTGCCGGCGGGAGACGGACTCTTCGAGGCGATGAAAGACAGCACCGTGCGCACGGCGGGTTTGCTGCGCGCGCAGAAGCCCGAGGTGTTGGCTAAGATCCGCGACGCAATGCGCGCCGAAGTGGAGAAGTACGCCAAGGGTAACGCCGTTGAATTGCCCATGCCGGCGCTGATCGCGTCGGCGCTGAAACCTAAGCGACTTAGCGGCTAAGAAGCCGCTGTTCGAGTAGTTGAAATCCTTCAAGCCGTTCAAGTCGATGAAGATCGGTGAGAATGATCAAGCTACCAAGTAGAGCTTTATATATTTTCAAGTTTTTCTTCCGATTTTATTTCGGGATCGAATTTTCTCGAACCTAGCAGGATGTTGAAAAACTCTGTCGGAGTCCTTCGACGGCGCTCAGGACGAACGGAGGGGTTTTGATATCATTGAGGATTTTCCGTTCATGCTGAGGCTCTCGAAGCATTCCGAACCCTTTTTCAGCAACCTGCTAGGCTGCCAGTTTTTGATTCCAGAAACGTTTTGAACGATTTGAACGGCTTGAACGTTTTGAACCCGATGCGCCGGGCGGCGCATCGATCATGGCCCATGATGGGTTGCCAGCGGGCTGGTATCAGCTAGCTCCATTAATTTACGCGCGAGTCTTTCCGTCAGTTCATGGCGCGTGTTCGCGGCGCTTGATTTGTGCCAGAGATTTCTGGTTTCCAGTGGATCGTTCTCGAGGTTGTACAGCTCGCCCCAATCCACTCCTTCGTAGAGCGTGAGCCGGTGATCTTCGGTGATCAATGACCGGGCGCGAAAGTTATTTTTAAAGCCCATATAGCCGCGCCGCTGGTGTTCTTCGATGACCAGCGAATTGTGGCCGGTTTCGTTTCCGTCCGCAGCCGATAATAAACTAACGCCTTGCATGCCGTTATGGCCCTCAAGATTGGCGCGGTCGAGGATCGTGCGCGCCAGATCGAGGGTGCCGCACAGACCGGAGTTCACCAGTCCTTGATTTTTCGCCGCGGGATCGCGCCAGATGAACGGCACGCGCACCAGCGCCTGGTAGTGGAGCGCGCCTTTTAACAACAATTGGTGATCGCCCATGAAGTCGCCGTGGTCGGCGTTGAAGATCACGATCGTATTTTCCGAGAGGCCCAATGCGCCAAGGCGTTGCAGGATTCGCCCGATGGCGTCGTCGATCATCGTGATCATACCGTAGGTGAGGGCAATGGCTTCGCGCGCTTCCCGCTCGGTGACGGCGATGGTGCGCTGGCCGTCGCGGTTGGCTTTTCCCTGTTCCCGCTCGATGTACAGTTGCTGCAAATGCGGCGGCAAGGGATGCTCACCGGTATTGTATGACGGCGGCAAAGCAATTTGACGGGGATCGTACATGTTCCAGTACTTGCCCGGCGGTGTAAAAGGGTGATGCGGGTCGGGAAAAGAGCATTGAATGAAGAACGGTTTGGCGCCGGCGAGCGCATGCTGTTCCAGGTACGCAATGGTGCCCTCGGCGACGTAGCTCGTCGGATAAAGTTCTTCGGGAACGCGCGTGCGCCAGGCCTGGGGCGCGACGCAGTCGTTGCCCGCCAACTGGTTTTTGCGCCCGCGCCAGGATTCGGCATCGCCATGGCGCGCGTTCAACCATCTTTCGTAATGGCCGACGACCTCGTCGCCGTGGCCCACGGCCAGCTCGACGTGGCTGAAGCCATAGTAGGGTAGTTTTAGCTCGAAATTGGCATCGTCGCGCCAGGTGGAGCGTAGCTCCTGGTCGTAGCGGCCATGGGTCAGCCAGGTACGGTCGGCTTCGCGCAAATGTTCCGGCGGGTGAACTTTGTCTGGATCGGGTTCCGGCATGCCGAAGGTGGGAAGGCTGCCGCTGATGCTTTGCAAGTGGCACTTGCCGATCAAGGCTGTGTCGTAACCCGCGGCGCCCATGATGTCGACGAAGGTCGTCGCATTCATCGAAAGAGGGATGCCGTTGTGGCGCGCGCCGTGCAGCGACGGCATGCGCCCGGTCATGAGTGTGGCGCGGTTGGGCATGCAGATCGGCGTCGCCGTGTAGAAGCGGTCGAAGCGCGTGCCGCGCGCCGCCAGGCCGTCGATATTCGGAGTCTTGACCACGGGGTTGCCGTAGCAGCCCAGATGATCGGCGCGGTGCTGGTCGGTGATGAAAAAAAGAAAGTTCGGCTTCTTGTCCATTAGCAGCGAATTCCTTTCGTGAAACCCGTTTATCATAATTGTCCGCTGGTGCAACGCGTTGCCTGCGGCAGTTGTCTTGTAGTAAAAACAAACGATGATCGATGCCGCGATACTGATACCCGTCTACCGCTCGAAGGACGGGGAACTCCATA
>DASWHT010000261.1:0-3556 GCA_036398075.1 Binatia bacterium
AGCAGCGTCGCGCTGATGGGACGGCGCAAAAAAACCATCGGATCGCCGCGCGAGATCAACATGGCGCGGCGCAGATACTCTTCCATCATGGGACCAAGAATGAACGCCAGCAGCATCGGCGCCGGCTCGCAGCTGAGTTTCGAGAAGATGTAGCCGAGCACGCCGAACAGACCCATGAGATAGATATCGAAAGTACTATTGTTCAGACTGAACACCCCGATGCCGCAGAATACCAGAATGGCGGGATACAATAGCTGGTAAGGAATCGTGATCATCTTCACCCAGATGCCGATCAGCGGCAGGTTGAGAATGAGCAGGAACAGGTTGCCGATCCACATGGAAACGATGATCCCCCAGAACAGCGCCGGCTGCTCATTAATTACCGAGGGTCCGGGCTGGATCCCTTGGATGATCATTGCGCCGACCATCAGCGCCATCACCGGGTTGGAAGGAATGCCGAGGGTCAACATGGGAATGAACGATGTCTGCGCGCCGGCGTTGTTAGCCGATTCCGGCGCGGCAACGCCTTCGATGGCCCCTTTACCGAACTGTGCTCTGTTTTTCGAGATTTTCTTTTCGAGAGAGTACGCTGCGAACGAGCCGAGGATCGAACCGCTGCCGGGAAGAATGCCGACGGCCGAGCCAATGACTGTGCCGCGCAGAATCGGCGCGATCATGCGTTTCCACTCTTCTTTGGTTGGCATCAAGCTACTTATCTTCGCAATTACGACGGAGCGCTCGCGTTCATTTTCCAGATTGCGAATAATTTCGCCGAGTCCGAACATTCCCATCGCCACGGTGACGAAACCGATACCGTCCGCCATTTCAGGTATGCCAAAGGTGTAACGTTGGACGCCCGAGGTAACATCCGAGCCGATTAATCCAAAAAGCAGGCCGAGAACCACCATACCGATGGCGTGGAGCAGCGATCCCTGCGCCAGCACCACAGAAGCGACCAGGCCGAGAACCATGAGGGAAAAATAATCCGCGGGGCCGAATTTAAGCGCCGCTTCGGCAAGGGGGGGAGCGAACAACGCCAGTAGAAATGTCGCGACGGTGCCGGCGAAGAAAGATCCAACGGCGGACGCGGTCAAGGCGGGACCCGCGCGTCCCTGCTTGGCCATCTGGTAGCCATCGAGGGTCGTAACCACGGACGCCGCTTCGCCAGGAAGATTAACCAATATCGACGTCGTCGAGCCACCGTATTGTGAACCGTAGTAAATGCCGGCCAGCATGATCAGCGCCGAGACGGGCGGCAAAGCAAACGTCACCGGGAGTAGCATTGCGATGGTCGCCGTGGGGCCGAGCCCAGGAAGCACGCCGATGGCGGTGCCGAGGAAAACGCCAATCAAACAGTAAAGCAAATTCGCTGGCGACACCGCCGTGGAGAGACCGAGAGCAAGATTAGCAAAGAGATCCATAGAATTCAGTGCTACCGGCCAAACCAGGGGCCGACCACAGGCAACGGTATGCCTAGGCCCTTGAGAAAAACTAGCACGCAGAAGAGCGTGAGACCCACCGCCATCAATAATGTGGGCTTCCAGCGAAATCGGCTGCTGGCCGCGGCGCTAAGAACGATCAAGATAGGAATGGCTACTGCCAACCCCGCTCCGCGGACGGTCAGGCCGAAGATCAGCGTTGCTCCGACCACCATCACGAGTCCCTTGAGAGCAATCGCGCCTACGGGCGCGCCTCGAATTACGAATCCGCGGATCACCGAGATCGCGCCTATTAGAATCAGCAGCCCGCCGAGTATGGTCGGAAAATAGGCGGCGCCCATCTTGAGCGCCGTGCCCATGCCGTAGTCGCGAGCAATGACGATGGCGCTGAGGCCGAAGAAAATGTAGATCAGGCCGCTCCAGAAATCTTTGGCGCTCCGAATCATGGCTGCGTCATCCTTGAAGACAAGCGCCGGGCACGCTTTGCACTACGCCACTAAAGCAAAGCCGTCGCTACACCCAGCCGTTCTTGCCCATCGTTCCTGCAAGCGGCTAGTCAGCGTACACGCCCGCTTTTTTGATGATCGGGCTCCACTTGTCGGTTTCAGCCTTCAGTTGCGCGCGCAGCGCCTCCGGCGTTGCGCGTTTTTCTGCCACCGGCTCAGTACCCAGGTCGGCAAAACGCTGCTTGACCGTAGCGTCTTTTAGCGCGACCTGCAGCGCCTTGGTCAAAGTGTCGATTACCGGTTTGGGCGTGCCTTTTGGAGCGTAGAGTCCATGCCACACGGAAACCTCAAAGCCTTTGAGCCCCGCCTCGTCCACCGTCGGTATATTCGGCAAGGAAGCCAGGCGCGTCTTTGTGGTCACGCCATAGACTTTTACTTTGTCGGCTTTGATCTGGCTCGTCGTGTTGGTGGTTTGGTCGCAGGTAAAGTCTACCTGGCCGCCGAGCAGGTCCTTGATCACGTCGGCTGTGCCTTTATAGGGAACAGTGGTGAGATCCGTCTGGATGGTGGTCATAAACAGCATGCCGCAGAGGTGCGACGCCGCCCCAAGACCGGCATTGGCATACGTCACCTTGTCTTTATTTGCTTTCACGTAAGCGATGAGATCTTTGAGATCCTTGGGCGGAAAATCCCGGCGCGACACGATCGTCATGGGAACTTCGTTGATCAAGCCAATGGGCTCGAAGTCAGTTAGTGGGTTATAGGGCAGCTTGCGATATAGCGCTGGCGCGGTAGACATGCCGATATGGTGTATAAGAATCGTATAGCCGTCAGGGGTCGCCTTTGCCACCCGGTTCGCAGCGATTGTCCCTCCGGCGCCGCCGACGTTTTCGACGATCACTTGTTGCTTGAGCGCTTTGGTCATCGGCCCGGCGACCAGGCGAGCCACGGTATCGGTCGGCCCCCCCGCGGTGAACGGAACCACCATAGTGATCACTCTATCGGGATATTTCTGCGCGCTGGCCGGTAAAGCCCACAACCAGACCAGACTTATCAGTAACGTTGCTTTCTTCATTTCAACCTCCGTAGTACTAGACGTGATCGCCTCTTAGACGACGGTTCGTCGGAAAAGTCAGAAGACGTTACCCTAAAGATGGTATTTATTGCAACTTGCCGGTTACCATTTCGCGGCTGGGTGGTCTGAAGGCGGGCGTTGTAACGCGGCTCCATTCTGCTTGACCTTGCGCATAAAAATCGGGTATGTATGTCGCGTTTTTGGTTTTCCATTGGCGATGATGGTATCAAAGTAACAATCAATTAAGGAGGCTCTATGCCCGAGGAACTCAGAGAGATCTATCGTGAATACCAGGACGGAAAAATCTCGCGCCGGGATTTCATCAGCAAAGCCGTGCTTGTGACGGGAAGCCTGGCGGCGGCGAATAGTTTAATTAGCACATTGATGCCGGCGAGTTCTCACGCCGCGCAGGTACCGGAAAATGAACCGGAGATCCTGACTCACAATATTCAATACCAAGGAAAGGCCGGGACTGTTTTCGGGTATCTCGCCCGACCCGTGAAGGCGGGAAAGTACCCGGCTATCATCGTTATCTCGGACAACGCAGGCTTAGTCGACCACTTCCGTGACGTCGCGCGCCGTTATGCTAAGGAGGG
>DASWHT010000262.1:0-11597 GCA_036398075.1 Binatia bacterium
CCGCCGTGTGCGGCGTGTCTTCGGCGGGTTTTAAGATCACCGTATTGCCGCAGAGCAGCGCCGGAAACAATTTCCACGTCGGAATCGCCAGCGGAAAATTCCACGGCGTGATCAGCGCGCAGACGCCGACGGGCGCGCGCACCGACATGGCGAATTTATCGGGAAGCTCCGAAGGCGTGGTCTCGCCAAAGAGCCGGCGTCCTTCGCCGGCGTTATAGAACGCGCAGTCGATGCCTTCTTGAACGTCGCCGCGGGTCTCTTTGAGAATCTTACCCATTTCCCGCGTCTCAACGCGCGCCAGCTCTTCCTTGTGCTTTTTCAGCAGCTCGCCGGCGCGATAGAGCAGCTCGCCGCGCTTCGGCGCCGGCACGAGACGCCAGCTCGCGAAGGCTTTCTTCGCGGCCCCCACGGCGTCGTCAACGTCCCCCTGCCCCGACGCTGGAAAGAGTCCGATCAAATCGTCGCGCTTCGCCGGGTTGCGGTTTTCGAAAGTCTTACCCGTTTGCGCCGAACGCCATTTACCGTCTATGTAGTTTTTGAATTGCTCGGCCATAAACCAGCCTCCTCGCCGCAGTGATTCGAATACAGTCTCACGCCGGCGGCGCTAATTCACACTAACATTGTAAATGCCAAGGCGCGCGAACACAACGTAATAATGACGCCGGCGGCGCGCTTCGTCCCGGCGTTTCCCTACTGTCCTTTTCGTTGATTTTTCCAGATCAATCGTATAGCTTCTGGCAACCTTTCAAGTCCGGGAAACTAACCCCGGGCACGGGAGAAATTCGGCAAAGAAGAATTAAGTTATGGCGCGACTTTTGGTTTTAACTTCGGCCTTGGTTCTGTTCTTTGGCGCGACCGCGTCGGCGATAGGTTCGGCGCCAGAGGTTCGCTCCCGATAAGGAGTCAGACATCATGTTGGAAATGTTGAATGCCCTGATCTCAGGCTTTTTTCAAGTTTTTAGCTGGTCCACCTTTAGTTTGATGTGTATCGGCATCGCAGTCGGCTTTGTCGTCGGCATTTTGCCGGGCCTCGGCGGGCCCACCGCGCTGGCTTTGATGCTGCCCTTCATTTTCAAGATGTCGGCCACCGAGGCCTTTGCTTTCCTTTTGGGCATGACCGCCGTGACGGCGACGACGGGCGATATCACCTCCATTTTGTTTGGCGTGCCAGGTGAGCCGACCACCGCATCGACAATCGTCGACGGCCACGCCATGGCGCGCAACGGTGAGGCCGGCAGAGCGCTGGGTGCCGTCCTGATGAGTTCCCTCGTGGGCGCGGTTTTCGGTGCTATTGCCCTTGCCGCCGCCATCCCTGTAATCCGGCCGATAGTTCTCACTTTCGGCTCTCCCGAATTCTTCATGCTCGCGCTCCTGGGCATTACCTTCGTCGCCTCTCTCAGCGGCGAAGATCAGCTCAAGGGTATCGTCGCTGGCGGAATTGGCTTGATGCTCGCCACCATCGGCTTGGACCCTATTTCCGGCATCCAGCGTTACACCTTTGGGCAGCTTTTCTTGTGGGACGGCATCGGTCTCGTTCCCATCACGATTGGATTCTACGCGATTCCCGAGACCATCGAGCTGGCGGTATTGGGGACCAGCATCGCGACGCAGGAAGTGGGAAAACTCGGCGGCGTCATGCAGGGCGTTAAGGATACGTTTCGCCATTGGTGGCTGGTTATCCGGTGCAGCGCCCTCGGTACATTCATTGCCATCATTCCTGGAATGGGCGCGGCCACGACCCAATGGCTTGCCTATGGCCACGCGGTACAGAGCTCGCCGAACAAGGAGCGCTTTGGCAAAGGAGCCGTAGAGGGAGTGCTGGGGCCGGGCGCCGCCAACAACTCCACCCTGGGGGGAAGCTTGATCACAACCATCGCCTTCGGCGTGCCCGCAAGCGTGATCATGGCGATCCTGCTCGGCGCCTTTATCATCCAAGGCATCGTCCCCGGTCCCGACATGCTCCTCCCGCCACCGAGGGGCAAGCTAGATCTCACCTTCTCCTTTGTCTGGGTTATCATTATTTCCAATGCGATCACGGTGGCGGTCTGCTTTCTCTTCTTAGAACCCCTGGCCAAAGTGACTCAGGTACGTGGCGGGATCATTATTCCCATCATCCTGGTGTTGATCTACCTCGGCGCCTTTGCCGAGAAAAATGCTTTCCAGGACATGCTAGTCGTTCTCTTTTTCGGCGGTCTGGGCTGGGTCATGGAAAAGATGGAATGGCCGCGTCCACCGGTTCTACTCGGTCTCGTCCTGGGGCCGCTAGCCGAGAACAGGCTTTTCTTATCTTCCGATAACTACGGCGCCAGTTGGCTTTGGCGTCCGGGCGTGCTGACCATTTTTGCCATCACCATGATCGGCGTTGTCTATCCGATCATCAAACAGAAACGGGAAGCAAAGCAACGATTCGCTTCAGAGCCCCAATCTCCAGCCACCGTTGACGCGCCTCGACAACACAGTCTGCGCTTTGATTCAAAGACGCTCTTCAGTGTAGTTGTCGTGGTTATTGTCGCCTTGGCGCTCTGGCAGAGCCGGAACTTTGGTTATCGCGCCGGCCTTTTTCCCTGGGCCATTGGCATACCGACCCTGGTACTGGCTCTGCTCCAGCTTAACAAGGATGTCACGGGACGCAAAAAACCCCGGGCCGCCGCCGCTTGGGAAGCCGCACTTGACGTTGCGCCCTACTTGGCGACTCGTCGGACGCTCGCGATCATCGCCTGGACGGTTGGTTTCTTTGTTATGATCTGGTTACTGGGCTTTACCTATGCGGTGCCCGTGGTGATGATTCTCTATCTCAAATTTGCCGCTCAAGAAAAATGGCCGATGACGCTGATTGTGACATTCTTTACCTGGCTCTTTTTCCACGGACTGTTTGAACGAGCACTGAACGTACCGTTTCCGGAAGGATTGCTCATCGGTATATTTAACGGACCGAGCTAAGCTTTCCTGAGCGCGCGCCAGACTCTTTCCGGCGTGAGCGGCAAATCGTAAAGTCTCCTACCCGTGGCGCGATAAACGGCGTTGCCGATGGCCGGCGCGACGGGCAACAACCCGCCCTCGCCGGTTCCCTTGGAACCAAAGGGGCCGGGGCCGTTGTGACTCTCCACCAGAATGGATTTATATTCCCTCGGCAGATGAACGAATCCCGGGACGCGGTAATCCACGAGGCCCGGATTGAGGAGCTGTCCGTCTTTATAGATCATTTCTTCGAGCAAGCTATGACCGATGGCGGTCATCACACCGCCTTCGTCCTGTCCTTCGCAAAGAATCGGATGAATCGCCTTGCCAACATCCGCCAGTGAGACGTATTTAACGAGCTTGATCTCACCGCTGTCAGGATCGACTTCGACCTCCGCCGCGCCCCAACCGATTTCCCAAAACGTCGTCGGCGACCCCAGCGCGGCCTGCTTGGTTTTAATATCCTGGTAGGCGCCGCGCCCGATCATTTCACCGGCCTTCGATAGGAATACTTTCTGCATCAGCTCCGGGAACGACAGACTTTGGCCTTTGGCGCCATGAATCTTGCCGCCGCTGAGCGTAAGCTTTTCCGGCTTCGTCTTTAACAGCTTCGCCCCATGGCGCAGCAGTTGCCCCTTCAAATCCCGGGCTGCGCGCTGGACGGACAATCCCATCACGACCATCGAGCTGCTGGCGTTGGTATTCACGTCATAGGGCGTGACATCGGTATCGAGCTGCGCCACGGTGACCGATTCGAACGGCACGTTCAAGACCTCGGCGACAACCTGGCTTAGCGCGGTGCGCGCGCCCTGGCCTACTTCCACCGTGCCGGTCAATAGAACGATGCTGCCATCGGCATTCATCTTCACCGCGGCGGAAGAAACCTTGTAAGTGCCGCCGCCGTCCTTCATGCAGACCGCCAGACCTTTGCCGCGGTGACGTTTTTTGCTCTTTTCGCGCCAACCGATTTCCTTCGCCGCGCGCAGCAAACCGGCCTTCAAATCGCAGTCTACCGGCGTATCCCCCGGCGTATAAAGCTCGCCTTTTTTCAAAAGATTCTTCAACCGAAACTCGAGCGGGTCGAGGCCGAGCCTTTCGGCGATGATATCCATTTGCGATTCATATGCCCAGGTTACCTGGAGCGTACCGAAGCCACGGTACGCGCCCGCGGGCACGGTGTTGGTGTAGACGGTATAGGCGTCGGTTTTCATGTGCGGCAAACGGTAGGGGCCGAAACAACGATAACCCGCCTTCTGCGTGACGCGGGGGCCGGCGTCGGCATAGGCGCCGGTTTCCATGTGTATGACGCATTGGCGCGCCACCAACTTGCCGTCTTTGGTAACGCCGGTCTTAATCCGCACCCGCGCCGGATGGCGGGTGACGGTTTTAAAACTTTCTTCGATGCTGTGCGCCAACCGCACGGGGCGCTTCGCTTTCCACGACAAAGCCACGGCCAGCGGCTCGGTCTTCACCGCCAGCTTGCCGCCGTACCCGCCGCCCAAATACGGGACGATGACGCGAATTTTGTTCAGCGGCAGGTGAAAAATATCGGCGAGGTGCTCGCGCAGGGTAAATGGCTCCTGCGTCCCGGCCCAGAGCGTGATGCGGTCGCCCTCGACATGAGCCACGGTGGCATGAGGCTCCATGGAAAAATGCTGCACGCGCGGAAACGTAAATACATCTTCAAAAACATAGTCCGCTTTTTTGAATCCCGCCTCGACGTCGCCCTTGGCGTAACTGAACCGGTAGCAGAGATTGGTTCCGGCGAACTCCTTGGCCGGCTCATAGCGTTGGCCCATCATCTCGCCGCCGCTGGAGGACGAATCGTGAACGAGCCGGGCGCCGGGCGCGAGGGCTTCATCTAAGTTCGTCACCGCCGGCAATTCTTCGTAGTCGACTTCGATCAAACCCAGCGCTTCTTCCGCCGTGGCCTCGTCGATCGCCGCCACCGCCGCCACCGGATCGCCGGCATAGCGCACCTTGTCAACGGCAACGATGGTCTGGTCTTTGTATGCCGCGCCAAACATGCCGAGCCGGCGCTGATCCTCGCGCGTGATCACGGCAAAAACCCCCGGCAGATTTTCCGCCTTGCCGGCATTGACGCGCGTGACGCGCGCATGCGGAAATGGGCTACGCAAAATCTTGCCGTGGGCCATGCCCGGCAATTTGACATCTACCGAGTAAATCGCCTTGCCGGTGACTTTTTCCGCGCCGTCCGAGCGCGGTTCCGCATGGCCGACGACGTTATACTGTTGCGCGCTTTTCATTCCTCAACCTCGGTTCGCGAAATTTTTTTTAACCCATTCGATCGCTTCCTGGCGGCCACGGAGCTCGCCGCCGAGCTGCGCTTCCTCAACTTGCGCAAGGATCTGGCCAAAGACCGGTCCGGGGGTCAATCCCAACGCGATCAAATCCCGGCCGCGCACGAGCGGTTCCGGGTGGATATCTTCTTCTTCTAGCTCCGCGAGCTTCGCTTTGCAAAAATTATAATGGGTCAAGTCGCCGTTGGCGGCCAGCGCGTCGATGCGTGTGAGTTCCAACAGTTCGTCGATGGCGTCCTCGCCGAGAAAGCGCTTGAGCGTGCTGAGGCGCATGTGGGGCGCCTGGGTGTGGCGCAGGTGGCTGCGCACGAGATAAGAAACTCGTTCCCAGGTATCCCGGCTGCGCTTGAGCCGCTGTAAGATCGCTTCGGCCATTTCCGCGCCCCGTTCCATGTGGCCATAGAACGTGATGTGCTCGCCCTCTCTGCGCATACATACCGGCTTGGCGACATCGTGCAGCAGGCAGCCGTAGGCCAGGGTCTCCGTGGGCGCTTTCAGCTGGCCGAGCAAAAGCAGCGTATGCGCGAACACGTCGCCCTCGGGATGATAATCGGGGCTCTGTTCCACGCCCTTCATCGCGGCGATTTCCGGCAACACCGCTTCGAGCAGCCCGGTTTCATCCAGAAGTTCGAATCCTCGGCGCGCTCCGCCCTCGGTTAAAATGCGCGTGATCTCGTCGCCGATTCGTTCCCAAGAAACCAGCGTGACCGTCGCCGCCAGCTCGCCGATCGCCGCCAGGGTTTTTCCCTCGACATCGAAATCCAAACTCGCGGCGAAGCGCACCGCGCGGATCATGCGCAAGCGGTCTTCTTCAAAGCGCGCGCGCGGCTCGCCGATGGCACGGATGATGCCCGCCTCGAGGTCTTGCCGGCCGTTCACCAGATCGATGACGCTGTCGTCCACCGGGTCATAGACCATCCCGTTGATGGTAAAGTCGCGGCGCAGCACGTCTTCGCGCAGGCTGCCGTAGCGCACGTGGCTGGGATGGCGGCCGTCCAAGTACGGCCCGTCGTGGCGAAAACTGGCGACTTCAAAAGGCGTGCCGTCGACCACGACGAGAATGACCCCGAACTGCGCCCCGACGGGAATCGTATCGGGAAAAATTTTTGCAATCTCGCCCGGTTTCGCGCCGGTCGTGATGTCGTAATCCTGCGGCTCTTTGTTCAAGAGCATGTCGCGCACGCACCCGCCCGCAAGATAGCTCTCGTATCCCGCGGCGCGCAAACGGCGCACGATGGAAAGGGCTATTTCCTTGGCAGACATGAGTCAGTTCAATGTTCCGAGTTCAAGGTTCAAAGTTTCGGTCAAGGAACTTCGAGAACGAGACTGAAACCTTGAACTTTGAACGTTGAACCTTGAACTCCATGCGTCGTGATTGATCCCGCGGCAGAATCGAAGCCGGGGCGTGCCCGCGGATACCTACGGGAGCAGCTCGCGCAATTTGCTTTGCAGCTCTTGAAAGGTAAACGGCTTGACAAGGTAGCCGCTGCAACCCGCTTCCAAGCAGCTTTGCAAGTCGGCTTCGCGGAAGAGCGCGGTTGTCGCCAGAATCGGAATGTCTTTGGTTGCTGGGTTTTCCTTGAGGGCCCGCGCCGCCTCGCGCCCATCCATCGACGGCATCATAATATCCAGAAGAATAAGCGCCGGCTTTTCAGTAACCGCCTTCTCCAGTCCCTCTTTGGCGTGACTCGCCTCCACCGGCTTATAGCCCATCAGTTGAATCTGCCAGACCAGCAGTTCCCGCATATCGGGATGATCTTCAACGATGAGAATCGTTTTAGGTAGAACTTTCTCGCTCATCATTAGTTACTATTGTAGACGAATAGGCCGCCACAAGGAAGCCGCAAAGCAAAGATTATGCGACGCCTTCTGCCTCTGTCGGGTCAACCGGCACGCGGCTCCTGCTGGGTCACGCAATGGATCGCTCCCAGCCCCGCCACCACGTCCGCGCACTGTAGGCCGACAACTTTGCGGCCTGGAAAAAGCTCCTGGAGAACACCCAGCGCTCCGGCATCGGCAGGATCGCCGAAAACCGGCGCCAGAACCAACTCGTTGGCGATGTAAAAATTGGCGTAGCTTGCGGGCAGGCGCGTCCCTTCATGGCGCAGCGGGGCGGGCGATGGGAGCGAAACGACTTCCAGTTTCCCGCCGCCCTCGTCCCGCGCCGCCATAAGCCTCTCGAAGTTCTCCTCCAAGGGGGCGTAGTTTTCGTCCCGCGCGTTCGCTTCGCGCACGCATACCACCGTAGTGGGGCTCACGAAGCGGGCGATGTCATCGATATGGCCATCGGTGTCGTCGCCGGCGACTCCACCGCCGAGCCAGATCACCTGGTTCACGCCCAGAGTGTCCTTGAGAAACTGCTCGATCTCGCCCTGGCTCATGCTCGGATTGCGGTTTCTATTCAAGAGGCACTGCGACGTAGTCAGGCATATCCCGGCGCCGTTGACCTCGATGGAACCACCTTCGAGAATCACCGGATGAACGAAACGCGGAACGTCGAGCAGCGCGGCGATCTCCTTGGCGACTCGATCATCCTGTTCATAGGCTTCGTACTTGCCGCCCCAGCCGTTGAAAATCCAATCATTGAAAGCCAGAGGTTTTTCCTTTACGTTCCTCGTGACGAAGGTCGGGCCATAATCACGCATCCACGCGTCCACGGTGGCAATGCGCGGCAGTGAGATGTTTCTCATGACCGCGTCCCTGGCCTTGAGCCGCGCCGCCACCGCGCTTTCGGTCTGGGCATCGTTCACGAGGAGGCAAACCCGCTCGTGCGGCGCCAGTGCGACAATCATTTGCAGCCAGATTTCTTGAACCCGCTCAAGTTGCGTCGGCCAGGTCTCGCGGTTATGCGGCCAAGAGAGCCAGGTGGCGCGGTGGGGCGCCCACTCGGCCGGCATCGCGTAACCGAGCGAGCTCGGCGTGGGGTTATTGCCAACTGAGGAGTTCATGGGTGGGGGAGATTTAACCGCAAAGAACGCAAAGGGCGCAAAGTTTTTCAATCAGTGATTTCTAAACCCTTCGTGTCCTTCGTGCCTTCGTGGTGAATCCTAATTTTTGCGCCCATTGCGCTTAAATCCTCCCCTCAGTCACCCGCTCCGGGCAGCCACATAGGGCTGCCCCTACAATCTTTTCTATGTGCTCTTTGTGGTTAAATCTCTTTTTCTTTTGGTTGCGGCTCTGTCGCGCTAGGCTCTTCTTGGTCAACTTATCTTCTGCTATTTTTGCGTCCTTTGCGTTCTTTGCGGTTAAATTCTTCTTCTCACATCGCATCAACTCTTATCCGTTTCGAGAAAGCGCGCTTGGAGAGCGCCGTAGGCGTCGATGCGCCGGTCGCGGAGAAAGGGCCAGCTCTGCCGGGTCTGTTCGATCTTGCCGAGGTCGCACCTGGCGAGCAGAATCTCTTCGCGGTCTCCACCCGCCCGGGCAACAATCTCGCCAAATGGGCCTGCAACGAAGGATTGGCCCCAGAATTTGATTTTCCCTTCGCGGCCGACCCGGTTGACCGACGCGACGAAGACGCCGTTGGCGACGGCGTGGGACTGCTGAATCAATTGCCAGGCGGCGCGCTGGTTTTGCGCCACCGCGCGCGGTTCGTTGGGAATCCAACCGATCGCCGTGGGGTAAAAAAGAATCTCAGCGCCGCCGAGCGCCGCGAGGCGGGCACCTTCGGGAAACCACTGGTCCCAGCACACCAGCGCCGCCACCCGGGCGTAGCGCGTGTCGAAACTGGGAAAACCGAGATCGCCGGGAGTGAAGTAAAACTTCTCGTAATAGAGCGGATCATCGGGGATATGCATTTTGCGGTACTTCCCGGCGATGCTCCCGTCGGCGTCGATAATCACCGCGGTGTTATGATAGACGCCGGCGGAGCGTTTCTCGAAGAGCGAGGCGACGATGACGATTTCGTTTTTCCGAGCCAACTCTCCGAGGGTTTCCGTCGTTGGCCCAGGGATGGTTTCCGCCAGCTTGAAATTCTCATGGTTCTCGCTCTGGCAGAAATAACGCGAGCGAAACAACTCTTGCAGGCAGACGATTCGCGCGCCTTTTTTCGAGGCGGCTTCGATGCGCGCTACGGCCTTGGCCAGATTGGCGTCGAGATTGCCGCCGACGCTCATTTGAACGAGTCCGAGGGTCACGCGATTTTGCTTTTTCCTCGAGGGCATCGCGCTATGGGTCCTTCGTCGATGAAGTCTTTGGGGGGCTGCAAATTAAAGAAGGGAGAAGCGAGGCTTGACTCGTCTTTCCCTGGTTTACCGAAGGCGTTATTACTTTAGATGCTGCGCGAAAAACGCTTTAGTCTTGTCCCACGCGTCCTTTGCCGCGCCCTCATTGTAACTCATGGCCCGGTCGTCGCAGAAAAAGCCATGGCCCGCGTCCGGATAGACTTCCAACTGGAACGGCACTTTGTTTGCGGGCAGCTCGGCTTTGATCTGGTCAACATGCTCCTTAGGAATAAGTTGGTCCTTGGCGCCGAAGAAAAGATACATGGGGCACTTGATTTCCTTGGTGCGCGACAGCGGGCTCGGATTGCCCATCGGGATACCGCCGCCGTAATAAGGCACTGCGCATTTTACATCGTTGGCGTGGTGCGCCGCGGCTAGATAGGTAAGCCGCCCGCCCATGCAAAAACCGATTACGCCGACGGAGCCTGCTTTGACGTTGTTTTGCGATTTGAGATGGGCGATGGCCGCGCCGACATCTGCCATCGCCTTGCCGTCGACTACCCGCTGCATGGCCGCGATGGCTTTCGGCATTTCCGAATAGGGAATGATACGTTCGCTCTCCCGATGGTAGATGTCCGGCGCGATGGCGACATAGCCCTCTGCGGCGATGCGGTCGGTAATCTCTTTAATATGGTCGTTGACACCAAAAGCTTCCTGGATCACCACGACACCCGGATAGTTTCCGCCGTTTTTCGGCCGCGCCACGTAAGCGTCCATCTTTCCATCCGACGTATTGAGTTGAACGGTTGAGCCGGTAACGTCCATAATCTTTCTCCTTCAAGGATCTGGCGAAATTTAAAGATTCTGCTGAAAAACCCTAAGAATGCTTCGACTAGGCTCAGCATGAACGGAAAATCTTCAATGATTTCAATTGTTCCTCCGTTCGTCCTGAGGCTCTCGAAGGATGAACGGAGGGTTTTTCAGCAGAATCATTTTGAGTTGCTTTTCTCTAGCAAATTTTTTTTTGCCGGTCCACACCGGCGGCAACGGTTTCGTCGAAGTTTAACGATGCACGCGGCAAAATTCGAGAATTCGCTCGCAAACCTTTTGGGTCGTCTGCTCCGGCGGCATGACGTTCCAAAAATCCGCCTTGGGCAACAGTTCGCGCAGATAATGCGCTCCTGAACTCGCGTGGGACTGATCGTCCCCCGGAATGATCAGCGCCGGAGCTTTGATGCCCAAAAGCTCTTCCGGCTCGGCGCCGGGGGCGGTGTCGCGGTCGAACATTGAACGTCCGCTGGTCATGATTATACCCAGATAGCGATCCAAATCTTGGTCCGGGAAGTTTTCGGCAAACACGCTGTCCTTGGCGATTACCGAAGCCCAGGGGCCGGCTTCCGAGTCGAGCCAAAAACTCTTTCCGGTCCGCGAGCGCTCGACGACGGCTTTGAGACCGTTCTCCTTGGCAAAATTATAGTGGCGCTGAAAGCGGCTTTGCGCGTTGATCTTCCAGCGATAACCTCCCACCGGCCAGTGGAGCAAGAGTGCTCGGGTTCGCTCCGGATAATGAACGCCAAACGCCAGGGCCACGGAGCAGCCCATGCAGCCGCCGAGAACATAGGCGGCGTCAATTTTAAGACGATCCAGCAGCGCCGCAGCCTGCCTCGTATAGCTGGTCCAACTCAGCCGCTCGACACGCCCGCCGGACCGGCCGCATTCGCGCCGGTCGTAGACGATCACTTGATGCGCCGCCGCAAAAGCGCCAAGCGCATCCATCCCCTTCCAGGCGCTCGCCTCGCGCCATTTGTCGATGGTGGCGTCAAAGCCGCCGGGGGCAAACAACAACAGCGGCGTCCCCGAACCCATGACTTCGTAGTTGATCTCCAGGCCGTCGATAGTTTCAACCGGCATAGGAAGTCTCCTTGCGGCAAAGCCCAGTTCAACGTTCAAGGTTCAAAGTTCAAAGTAACAGAATCAAGATTTCGAGTTCGAACCGAAAACGTTGAACCTTGAACTTTGAACCCATTACCCCACCGCCCTCTGGAGGCAATCGACCTCGGTGCGCGGCGCATGAAGGCCGATCCGGTCGTTGACGACGTCAAGCTCGATAATGCGATTCTTCTCCGGATCGCGGATCAATCCCATAGGTTCGCCG
>DASWHT010000263.1:0-9816 GCA_036398075.1 Binatia bacterium
CGCCGCCGTCCGGCTCTTCCAATCCTGCCACAAGCCTGAGCGTCGTTGTCTTACCGCACCCTGACGGCCCGAGCAAGGTAAATATTTCGCTGGGATGAAGGGAAAAGCTCACGCCGTCCACGGCATTAACAGACTGAAAGCGCTTGACGACGACGCGAAACTCAAGAACGGGTTCAGTCATAGTTGTTATGGAATGGAGTGTTGGAGTAACGGAGTATTGGAGTATTGGGTCTCGAACCCATCATTCCACCACTCCAGTACTCCAGTTTCCGCGAGGCGATTGAGCGCACCCTTCGACAAAGCTCAGGGCGATCGGCAAGAGCATATGAGTCCCTTTTAGCAGCCTGCTAGTCTTCTTCCAGCAGTTTGCAGTAATACCGCCAATTCGAGTTGGCGTGCACTGACTTGCCGGCGCCGCGCGCGGTGCCGACCATGATTTCAATATCTTCCTGGGGAATCGGCTGAGGATTCCCGAGCAGGTTGGCCCGATAATTGATCACCGCCGCGTCATTTAGCTTAATCGCCGTAAGCGTCGCCTCTTCGACGTTCGGCCCGGCGCTGGTGATGCCGTGGCCGCGCATGAGGCAGGCTTGCTTGTCGCCCATCGCGCGAGCGAACTCTTCGCCGAGTTTCTCGTTCGACACCGTGATACTGCGCGGGTAATTCGCCAAGCCGTCGACCAGCAGCCGTAGGCCCGACGGATCGTAAGCTCCGTACAAGGGTTGCAATGGTTTGTCACAGATTGTGAACAACACGACGGTCAACGGATGCACATGCACGACGCACTGGACGTCCGGGCGCGTCTTGTAAAGCCAGGTGTGAATAAAGACTTCCTGCGGGACATCGAGTCCGTCGTCGCCCGCGACCTTCTTGCCGTTGAAATCGACGGTGATAATGTCCCGCGCCGTGACAAAGCGTAGGCCCGACTCCTCGGGACCGCGGGCTTTGATCAGAACCCTAACTTCGCCCGGCACCCGGGCGCTCACATGGCCGCTGGGCTCCGTGGTGAGGTTGAGTTTTCCCAACATGCGGCAAGATTGCGCCACCGACTCGCGCAGCCGTAGAATATCGCTCATGTCACCACTCCTCTCATGATTTTCTTTTGCATAGAATGCTCGGGGTTGACCCACCAGATCCTACGCCAACATCATTCTCGCGCCAACCTCCCGAGAACGCAAAGTAAATATCCAAATTGTCCAGCTTCGCGGGTATGGCGTCTTTGCGCGAGTTATATAAACCCGAAGATGATTTAAGGCAAGTGAAACAGCGCGCGCGCGTTGGCCGTGGTGGCGTTGGCGGTTTCTTCGAATGAGAGATTCTTGATGCTCGCAACGGTCTCCGCCACGATGCGCACGTAGGCGGGCTCGTTGCGCTTGCCGCGATTGGGCACCGGCGTGAGATAGGGCGAGTCGGTCTCGACCAAGATTCTTTCCAACGGCACTTTGCGCACGACTTCCCGCAGCGCTTCAGCGTTCTTAAACGTGACGATGCCGGTGAACGAAAGGTAAAATCCCAGATCGAGATAGCGCCGCGCGGCATCGTAATCGCCCGTGAAGCAGTGGATAACGCCTTGGAGGTCCCTTGCTCCGTCGCTGCGCAGCAGCTCCGCCGCCTCCAAGGCAGCGTCACGCTCATGGACTACGATCGGCAATTTCGTTTCCCGTGCTAGATGAATAAATCGGCCGAATACCTGGCGCTGCGTCTCATGCGGCGAGTGGCTGTAGTAATAATCCAGCCCGGTTTCGCCCACGGCAACGACTTTCGGGCTGGCCGCCAGTTGCTTGAGGGATTTCACCTCCTCGTCTCCGACATCCTTCGCGTCATGGGGATGCATGCCGACGGTGGCGTAAACGTCCGGAAATGACGCAGCGAGCGCCACCGCTTCGCTGTTGCTCGACATGTCGCCCGCGCCGCCGACTACGACAATCGTTTCGACGCCCGCGGCGCGCGCCCGCGCGATCACCGCCGCCACGTCACCGGCGTATTCCTTGCCCTGAATATGAGCGTGACTGTCGATCAGCATGATTTTCCCGGCAAGCTTATTTTTTTGGCTCGGATTCGATGCGCGGGAAGAGAACTTTCGGCGGGTTAATTTTATGCCCAGGGGCGAATCCCTGCCCCCAGGGAGCACTTAAGGAGCCGCCATCATCCGCCAACCCAAGCAGCGCACGAAGTTCCTTGGCCGTATCCGGCAGAAAGGGCGCAAGCAAGCGAGCAAGGGTCCGGACAACCTCCAGAAGATGATGCAACACTGCACCGACCCTTGGCTGCTTTGCCGGATCTTTAATCAACGTAAACGGAGCCGTTTGCACGACATAGCGGTTCGCATGATCCAGAGCCGACCATACGGCTTCAAGCGCGCGGTGAAACTGTAACTCCGCCATGTAGCTGTGAAGCTCCCTTTCGGCTTGGGCGAATTTGTCGCGCAATTCCATATCTTCGGCGGCCCATGCGGCGCTCAATGGCTGCACCTCGCCGGCGAAATATTTCTGCTGCATCGCCAGCACGCGGCTCACCAGGTTGCCCAAATTATTCGCCAGATCGGCATTGATCCTCGTGACCAGGGCCTCTACGGAAAACTTGGCGTCTTGTCCGAAGGCCATCTCGCGGAGCAGGAAATAACGAAACGCGTCCATGCCAAAGCGCTCTTTCATCTCTAACGGCCTGATCACGTTACCCAGGCTCTTTGACATCTTGCCGGAATCCATCACCCAATAACCATGCACGTTCAAGTGCTGGTAGAGTGGCATTCCCGCCGCCATCAGCATCGTCGGCCAATAGATGGCGTGGGTTTTGAGGATGTCCTTGGCGATCAAATGATTCGTCCGCGGCCAAAACTTATCAAGTGAATCGCCGCCGCGATAATCCAGGGCGCTGACGTAGTTCAGCAATGCGTCGAACCAGACATAGGTAACGTAATTCGAGTCGAAAGGCAGCGGGATGCCCCACTGCAATCGGGTCGTGGGCCGCGAGATACACAGGTCTTCGAGCGGTTCTCGCAGAAAGGCCAATACTTCGGCCCGATAGCGCTCGGGGCGGATGATATCGGGCCGCGACTTCATTTCATCGATCAACCGCTCTTGATATTTCGCCATGCGAAAAAAATAGTTTTTTTCGCTGATATAATCCGGCGCTGTTTGGTGGTCCGGACATTTGCCGTCCACCAACTCCCTTTCGGTGTAAAACCGTTCGCAGCCGTAGCAATAAAAACCGCCGTACTCGCCGAAATAGACGTCGCCGGCGTCGTAAATTTTTTGTAGAATTCTTTGCACGTACTCTTTGTGGTATGGATCGGTGGTTCGGATGAAATGGTCGTAGGCTATTCCGCAGCGGTCCCAGGTCGAGCGAAATATCCCGCTGATGCGGTCGACATAGGTCTTGGGATCGGTGGCGCTGGCTTGGGCCGCCTGCGCGATCTTGTCCCCATGTTCGTCGGTGCCGGTGAGAAAAAACACTTCATAGCCGATGGCCTGATAGTAACGCTTCAGCGTATCGGCGATGACCGTCGTATATGTATGGCCAAGGTGCGGCTCGGCGTTGACATAGTAGATCGGCGTCGTGAAATAGATTCGCTCCATCAGTGGCTCCCAACCACGCCGAACAAAAACTGCTCCAGCACCATGCGGCGATTGAGATTGCGTTGAATCTTTCTCGCGGCGCCGGCGGCGTTTGCCGCAGCTGAGAGAATACGCTCCACCCCCGCTGCCGCCCCCTGTAGTTGCAATTCGGGCAGCATGTCCAGGTTGACGACACCCTGCGCGTCTTGCCGTGCCGCTTGAACTAACAGATCGCGATACCAGCTCTCGGCCCACTCGAGAAATTGCAGCGCATCGTCCCGGCTTGCGGCGAGCGCTTCGGCGGCCTCCATGGCGCCGCGATAGCCGCCCGCTTTGAGCGCCGATAACATGCCGCCCCAGACCCGTCTGCGCTCGCGCAGCTCCGCGCCGTCCATCTCGAGCGCCGCGCCCAAGCTGCCCATGCTTAGCGCCGCCAACAATTCGGCTTCTTCCGGCTTCACGCGCTTTTCCGACAGGAGGAAACCGGCGATCAACTGCCGCGGCAGAGGCCCGAAACTCAGCCGCAGGCAGCGCGATCTCAACGTCGGCAAGAGCGCGCCGGCGCTCGCCGCGATGAGAATCAAGAGAGAATCCGGCGGCGGCTCTTCCAGTGTTTTCAGGAGCGCATTCTGCGACGCCGGGTTCAGCAACGTCGCCGGATCGACGATCGCGATCTTGCGCCCGCCGGAAAACGAACGGTAACGCAACTCCTTTTCCATATCGCGGATCTGCTGGATGCTGATCTCTTTCTTGTCCGCCAGACGCTCGATGACCCGCACATCGGGATGATTGCGCGCCATAATGCGCGCGCACTCGGCGCAGCGCCCGCAGAAATCGCCGTTTTGTTCCGTGCAATGAAGCGCCATTGCCAAGGCCAGCGCGGTCGTTCGTTTGCCCACGCCCTCCGGCCCGGTGAATAGATAGGCGTGATGCAGTCGATTATTGGCCAGCGCCAGGCGCAGGATGTCCAGCTGGTGTCTCTGGCCGATGATTTCAGCGAAGCCCATTACGCGAGCTCCCGGTCGACAATGCTTTTGATTTCCTGAGTCACTTCCACCACGGAGCGCGACGCGTCGATGATGCGGAAACGTTCAGGCTCGGCCCGCGCCAATGCCAGAAAACCGGCGCGCACCCTTTCGTGAAACTCCACCGTTTCACGTTCAAAGCGGTCTTCGCGTCCCGCGCCCTCTTCCGCTAAGCGCTTGGCGGTGCGCGACAATCCCAGCTCCACCGGGCAGTCGAACAGGAGCGTCAATTCCGGTTTCACGCCACGGTCGGCGATCCGGTTCAGCTCGCACAGCACCGCGAGGTCGATGCCACGCCCGTAACCCTGATACGCCAGGGTTGAATCGGTGTAACGGTCACAGAGCACAAGCTTAGCACTATCCAGCGCGGGAAGAATCACATCCTGCACATGTTGCGCCCGGTCCGCCAGGTAGAGAAACAGTTCCGTGGGCGAACCGATGGGCTGTTTGCCGACTTCCAAAAGCGCCTGCCGGATAAGCTTTCCGAGCGGTGTCCCGCCCGGCTCTCGGGTGGAAACGAAGGACCGGCCGCGGGCGGCCAGATGACGCTCCAGGGCCTTGATCTGCGTCGACTTGCCGGTGCCGTCACCGCCTTCAAATGTGATGAAACGAATCATGAGTCAAGAAAAGCGCGGACGCTGAAGAAATCCGCGGGCCGCGGGGCAGCCGCGCGGGGAATTTTGGAAATTGCAGCTAACTTTTGGTGTCGCCCAATAGCAAATTAATGCCGTTAATCAGCTGGGTGCTGGTGAAAGGCTTGGTAATATAATAGTCTGCGCCGAGTTTGTATCCGCCAAGAACGTCTTCATATTGCACTTTGGCGGTGAGCAGCACCACCGGAACGTTTGTGAACTCCGACATGGCTTTTAGCCGGGTAAGCACTTCCAGCCCGTCCATCTCTGGCATCATGATATCCAAAACGATGAGGTCGGGTTTTTGCGTCTTGAGAGCGGCCAGACACTCAGCCCCGCTGGAAGCGCTCAATACATTAAAGCCCTTCCCCTCCAAAATGGTCCTGACGATAGTAATAATATCGGGGTTATCGTCAACCACCATGATGGTTTTTTCGTTATCCATTTAGTACTCCCCGTGGCGCGGGCGCATCCGACTCACACCAGCATACAGGTGATTGGCTAGTTTACGCGGCAATGGTTCGAAATGGTTGACGCCTCGTTGGCTAAAGAAAATGCGTTGCAAGAGCGGAATTTAGCATCTTCTGGCGGCGAAGTAAACTTGAGTTTTCGAAATCAATTCTATGACAATTCGAAGGGTTATGGACTTATGGAGCGCCAATAATCTTGTTTCAGCATGAACGGCAGGACCGCGTAACTTGCCGTCAAAGTTGCCGCCGGCACCAACGGCGCGGCCAAATTGAGGGCTTGGCGGCTAAACCGCGCGCGCAGCGCGCCTTGAATATTCAGCAGTGCCGGACCGCTGCCGGCAGCGTTGCCGGACTCGTGGATGATCAAAGCGCCAAAAACCTCTTTATTGGTCGCATCCGCGACCCGGAATCCTACATCGCCGCCGGAAACGATGATCAGTCCTTCCCAGCGAAAATCCCCGGTAAGGACCATCTCGGCATCCCGGACCACCAGAACGCCGGCGCCACCGCTGTTGGCGCCAAACACAACTGAGTCACCGCTTCCCGGTAGCCCGTTGACGCAACGAAGCTGGGGCGTTGCGCGGCTGCCCCAAGCCTGACTCACGACCGACAGGCTGCCCACGGAAGGCACGGTTGACACCACCGCGTGCGGCGCAGCGCAAAGGTCGCTCGCAATGCGGGCCACGTCGTCTGCGGGAATGCGGTCGCTGGCCGCGATCGCGGCTCGGTTGCCGTCCTCGCCGGCAATGTTTCCCCTTTGCACATGGTCCAACGTTCCGCTCACTTGATTTAACACGGCAATCGTCGCTGCAGTTATGCCGGCCCGCGGCCGGGACCCAACGAGGGGAACCCCGCTGATCAAATCGTGATCGAGCCCGGAAATCAAAAAAGACGAGCCGGCAAAGTTTATACCCCGGGCGTTTCCCCTTAGCGCTACGGCGCCATCGGCCAAGTCATAGGTCTTGGTGACTCGGGCATGGACGATTTGCGACGCGTTATGCGCGCTTCCCACCGATCGGAGCACAACGCTGACATTAAGGGGGCTAGTTTGCGTGGATGAAAGAAACGACACTGAGTACGAGCCCGGCGGCAGGCCTTGTGTTCCATCAGACAGGATGAGAGGCATCATCATCGCCCCCGCGATCCGCTGCTTGCTCCATTCAATGCCTGCGTCCGCCAGGTAGGACGCGGCCGTGCCGCTGCGCAAATTGGCTGTCATGCGAAAATCATTTTGCACCGAAACCACCGCGCCCATGCCCGCGGCCATGAGCAGCGAGAGCAGCAGCAAAACCGTGATCAGAATCATCCCCCGCTCGCCGAGTAAATGGTCGCGTGCAGAATTCATAATCCTAATTCCGAGAACCTCGGGCTTTCGTGTGACTCGCCACGTGTACACAATTTGTGTGCGTGGAATCGTTTTAAAACGGACGACAGCGGACCGAAGTCGGACGACCGGCCGTCTGCGGTCATTTCTTTTCCTTCATGCTCTTCGTGGTAAATAACTCCTCCACTCGAAAACCGGAAGTGCCTAATTTCGCAACTCCACGCTGGTGGAAAGCTCTGAAGCAATGTAGGCGCTGGACTTCGCGTCGGAGTTCTTGGCACGCACGGCAAAGGCAATGCGAATGCGTTTAATCGCCGCCAAAGGCGGCTGATTGCCGAGGTCCGCGCCCGAGGCGTCGAAGTAACGAAACAGTTTACCGGCTGCCGGAGTCGTGACGTTGGCCACGAGGCAGTCGCCGTTGCGCCGGATAATTTTCGTCCCGCCGCAGGTCGAAGTCGGACCCGTCAATTCGTAACGAACATTTTCCCGCGGATCGGTATCGGCGCAGTTGCCATTGCCGTTCAAGTCCGTTTGGACGTGGATTTTGGTTGCTGTAGCAGCATAGACACGGTTGCAAATCGAGTCTGAATCGCCCTCCGGATCGTCCGCCGCGCCGGTCTCGGCGGGTGGCGTGCCATCGGCCCACGCCCCAGCGTTTTTCAAATCGCGAACGATGATATCGAAGGCGCCACGAGCGTCTTCCAAGGTCGCGGTCTTAGTCTCCTGGGCGAGTGATTGATAAATCTGCGCGCGGCAAAAACCATAAAGGCCGGCGATCATCACCGAGCCAAGCAGCAACGCCATCAGCTGTTCGATCAGCGTAACGCCGTCACTCTTGCGCATCAAACGAAGCATTGACGATCATTCCTTGTAAATAAGCGTCGCCAGGGTGACCGATCGCGGTTCTGGGTCACGCCAGACCACGGTGACTTCGATCTGCTTGAGGTTCATCCCGAGCGGCGAATCGCTGATCCGCCAACATCGGTTATAAATTCCGCCAGCGCCACCCGCTACGTTGAGACCGTTTTCACCCGCCGCTGGGCAACGGTTTTCATTACTGATGCCGGCGCGCCCTCTCAACTGTTCCATCTTGTCTTGCGCCAGGTTAACGGCGACGGTGTAGTTGCTGCTGGTGTAATTGCCGCGAATGACGCTGACCGTGGTCGCGGCGTAACCGAGCACGCCGATGCCGGTAATGACCATCGCCACTAGGATTTCGTTGAAGGTAAATCCCTGCTGCCGTGATGGGCTTCGTATGAGTCGTAACATGGCTTTCAACACTCGCTGCCGCAGCCGGTCTTGCAGGTGCGAACCCGTCCGGTGGCGCTGACGACCACCTGTTGGCAAGAGCCTTCACGGCTCGACAGTCGCACGCGGTTCGCGCTCGCGGTTCCCCTAGGCGAAAACGTGATGCTGCCGGCTTTCGTGATGGACACGCCGGCGGGCAAAGGTTTGACCGCCCAAGTCTTACCGTCCCGCTGGATCTCGATATTTGTAGCGCCCGCCGCATAGGCGAGACGGAAGCTCGCATTTTCGGCTGCTGAACGATTTCTTAGACTTTGCAGCTCGGAATGGACGAGACGCGCGGAGCTTGACAGGTGAAAAGAAAGTTGAAGTCTATTCCATCCGGGCAGCGCGATGGCGGCTAATAGTCCGAAGATAGCTAGGGCGGCGAGGAGTTCGATCACAGAGAAGCCGCGTCCCGTTGCAGTAACCATGGCGCCCCTCCTGTACGGGCGGCAAAGTATTCTTCCAGCGGTGGCAAGTCAAGAGGGCGCGTACCGATCTTTCTTTTTTTTAAACCATCCGCGCGCTTCAACCCGTCAAATAACCCACGCTCCGTCATGGCCCATAGTAAAAATTGGGCCACTCGTTCAGGTTGATGGTTCAAATTTTCGGATTTCTGTTACCAAATGCTCCAAACTACTCCAAACCGGATTCCAATCCCGGTAATGGTCGGCTCGCCAGCGGTCTCGATTCCTTGGCTCGAAGTTTGCGTAAGTTCACGTATAATCGATCACCAGGGTCATGCAGAGGGGAGTAGGTACAAGACAGAAAGAATGCCATGGCGACGGCTTCACTCTCGTCGAATTGCTGATTGCCGTCACCATAGTCGTCGCATTGAGCGCGATTGCCGTGCCCTGGTACGTGGGGTACCGCGAACAGCAAAACATCGTCAGAGCGGTTCACGATCTGCGAGTTCTGGATAGTCACCTTCAAGCCTTTAAGGTTAATTCCAACGGCTATCCGGCATCACTTAACGATGTGCCGCAAGGAAACCTATCCGACCCGTGGGGGAAGCCATATCAGTATCTTAAAATTGAAGGCGCAGACACAAAAGGCAAGGCCAATATGCGAAAGGACAAGAATCTCGTTCCGATCAACTCAGACTTCGATCTCTACAGCATGGGCGCCGACGGCAAAACCACTCCTCCCCTCACCGCAAAAAACAGTCATGACGATGTCGTTCGCGCCAACAATGGCAGTTACTACGGTTTGGCCTCGAATTATTAATCGCGAGCCGATGCATGAAATTTGAAGCGAGCTCGCTCCGCAGCAAAGTCGCGCGGCGAATTTTTTCCATTTTCCTATTGTGCGCGCTGCTCCCCTTCGCCGGACTCGTAGTCATTTCGTATCACCAGGTAAAAACTTTCTTCGATCAGAAGAATCACCGGCAACTGCGTGACCTCGCCAAGCTTTACGGCATGGACGTGCATGAGCGACTCCAGTTGCTGCACGGGAGCCTCTCGGTTATCGCCTCGTCGATTCGTTTAACCGGACAACTGCTAGACGAAGACTCTTTAGAAA
>DASWHT010000264.1:0-8848 GCA_036398075.1 Binatia bacterium
CCCGCTTGGCGTAACGATCCGGCCGAATCTCCAGGTGGGAATCGGCTGAGATGCAATGATATTTCACTTTAGCTTCCCTCCAATTCGCGCTGCGATCCTTCAGCCCAGAGGCTCAAATGGCTTCGCTTGTTCAACGTTCAAAGTCCCCACGTCCTAACCGTGAACCTTGAACTGCTTTAGCGCAACAATTCGGACGCGCATATTCACCTCCTAATAGAACCCGATGAGCAAGGCTTGTGCTACCGGTGCGCTTGCAATTCCTTGGCGGTGAACGGACCCGCGCCCATGATCTGATGGACCTCCCACTCATAGAGGTCGAAGGCGCAAAATCCCGCCGCCGTGTAGGGATCGGCGGCGGCGATCTTTTCGGCGTCGGCTTTGGCAGCGGCGCGAATGACGTAAATGCCAAATTTTCGGTCCGGGGTGGGACCGGAAAATAGAATCGTGCCGGCTTCATGCTGCCGCTTCATCCAGACGAGATGCTGATCCAGGGTGACCGTCCACTCCTCCCGCGGCTTCACCGGCCGGCGCATTACCAAATACCACATAGATGTCCCCTCTTAACTTTACGAAATTTGTATGTTCATTCAAAAAGGAAACCAAGCTCGAAACTGCATACAGGGTTATGCTTGGCCGCGTGAGCTGTCAAGAGAAAGTGTCCCTTCGCTGAATAACCAAGAGCGGGATACTCAGGCATGCCGCCCGCCAACTTCGGGGTCAACGAGGCGTGCCGGGCTGGTTGGAGGTACAGGAGAAACAAGAAAGGGTTAAAAACTTATCTCTTCTGCCTCAGACTCCGATGCGGGCTGGCTCCGTCATCGTCGTCGTTAATAAAATCATGCGGTGATAATAGGCACCCCGTCGCGCCGCGCAAGCCGGAGATATGCATTTAACTGAAAAGAGGCATATAATGCGTCGGGCATGTTGAAACTGGTTTCAACAAGGAGAAACAATGCGCCGGACTCTTGCCCCATATATAGGTCTTAGCCTGCTACTTTTTTGCGCCGCGGAAGGGCGCGCTCAAGACAGCATTCGCGACCTCGTCGTAAAGATTCACGCCGTCCACCATACGCCCGATCTGTTGCGGCCTTGGACCAAAAACAGCCCCCAACAGGTCAAAGGCTCCGGCGTGGTTATCGACGGCAAACGCATCTTGACCAACGCTCATGTGGTACGCTACGCGAGCCAGATTTACGTCCAACCCAACCAATCGGCGCGCCGTATACCGGCAAGGGTCGAAGCGCTCGGCCCCTCCATCGACTTGGCGCTGTTAAAGCTCGACGACGATTCGTTTTTCGACAACCGCGGCGCGCTGCCCTTTGCCAACGAACTGCCGCGGGTCAAAGACGCGGTCAGCGTCTACGGTTACCCCACCGGCGGCACCGAGCTCTCGGTGACGCAGGGAATCGTCTCGCGCATCGAGTTCACCGATTATTATTACCAAACCAGCGGGCTGCGCATCCAGGTGGACGCGGCGCTCAATTTTGGCAACAGTGGCGGTCCGGCGGTCAACGATGGCAGGCTGGTCGGCCTGGTTTTCAGCCTAATTCAAAACGCCCAAAACATCGGCTATCTGATTCCCGTCGATGAGATCAAACTGTTTCTTGCCGACATCGCCGACGGAACATACCACGGCAAACCCCAGATGCATGATCTTGTTCAGACCATCGAAAACGACGCGCTTAGGCGCAAACTGGGTTTGCCCAAGAACGTAAACGGCATGATGGTCACGGAACCGTACCGCGATGATCAGAATTACCCGCTAAAAGAGTGGGACGTGATCACCCATATTGGCGACACGCCTGTGGACAGCGATGCCAAGGTTGCGGTGCGCTACGACCTGCGACTTTCCGCCTTTTACCTGGTCCAGAAATACGCCAAGAACGGGTTCCTTCCCCTCGCTATTTTTCGCGACGGCCGGACCGTGCAGGTCGGCCTGCCGGTGCAGCCGCAAAGAGACATGGTCATTCCTTATATGATTGAAGCCAATCCGCGGTATTTCATTTTAGGGCCGCTGGTTTTTTCTCCAACCACGCAAGATTTTCTGGACCGGCTCGGCGGCCAAAGAACCTCGACGTTGAGCCGGCGTTCCAGCCCCTTGGTCACGCGCCGCTTCGACAAGCCAGCCTTTCCCGGGGAAGAGATCGTGATGGTGGCCTCGCCGCTGTTTCCCCATCGCATCACCAACGGCTACGATGATCCCAACAACGCCGTGGTTACCGAGATCAACGACATACCCGTCAAGAATTTGCGCCATCTGGTCGAAGTAGTGCGCGACTTGAGGGCGTCGCAGATCACCTTCAAATTCGCCCGCTCGGGCCGCTTTGCCCATGAATCCATGGTGTTCAATCGCGACGAGTTGATGGCGGCAACCGGGAAAATCCTCGAGGAGAACGGCATTCGTTATCCCTTTTCGCCGGACCTGCGCGCCGTGTGGGAAACAACCATTAGCGCAACCCCGCAATCGGCGCCCGTTGCCTGCTGTCTGACCCGATAGACGAATATTTGCTTTCGCGAGGGCTGCCCGGAATGACGAATGAATTATGCAATGCACATCTGTAACACCACACTAGATCAACTTCCGCATTGATCCCGGCGCGAGGCTGGGTTAGGATCGAATTTCCCATTACCACCGAAAATCGCAAGCGGGGGCATCATGCGCAAGAAACTCTTCTCTTGGCTCGGCAAAGAATTCATCGAATTGTCCGGCGCGGCTAAGCCGGCCGCCTCCGGGGAGCTCGAAGCGCAGGAGCTTTTTCAGCGTTTCGATCAGGAGTTGAAGGCCCACGGCCTGTCTCTGGCTAATACCGTGCGCAGCCGGCTCTGGGGACGCGACCGCGAAAGCCGCGACGCCGGTAGTAATGAACGGGTCAAACTCCTCTCCGGCAAAGCCCGCTCGGCCAGCTCGAGTTATATCTCGCCGTCGCATTTTGATTCCCCGGCTAAAGTCGCCTCGGACCTGCTCGCCATGAGGCCGGCGATATCAAACAGCGCGAAGCGCATCGTCGAGTACGATCCGCCCATCGTGCCGATTCGCTTCCTGGTTTACGAGTCCGTCGTGGTTCTTTCCGGCGTCACCGCGGTTTTGCCGAACCTCGAAGAACAATTGGCCAACATCCTGCCGCGCATCACCGGATCCCTTGAAGACGCCGGCAGTTCATGGGGAAAAGTTGAGCGCGTGTCTTTTTACCTGCACCGCAGCGAAACCGTCGAGGGGCTCAAACAACTCTTCGCGCGCCACGTAAGCGCCGCGATTCCGCAAATGGAATATGTCTTTGTCGACGGCTATTCGTCGCCGGGTAAACTCTGTGAAATTGAAGTTACCGCGACAATTTGAACAACAAGGTTAAACAATGAGCAATCATCGCCTGCGCGTGGCAGTCCTGGACGATTTCGAGAAAATTTCCGACACAGTGCCGGCCTATGAAAGGCTCAAGGCGCGGGCCGATGTGACGATCCTGCGCCAGCGCCTCGACACTTCGGAAAAACTCGTCGCCGGGCTGAAGGATTTCAACGTTTTGCTGCTCATGCGCGAGCGCACAAGCTTCGGCGAAAAAGAGTACGGCCAGCTGCCTAATTTAAAATTCATCGCGCAAACCGGCCGCACCGGCAGGCACCTCGATCTCCCCGCCGCGACCAAATTCGGTATCGCCGTCTCAGGCACTCCGAGCGACACCGGCACAACCACCAAGGAACTGACCATCGGCCTGATCCTTGCGCTCCTGAGAAAAATTCCTCAGGTCAACCAGCGCATGCGCGAGGAGGTTTGGCCCGCAATCACGGGCCGGATGCTCGAAGGAAAGACCGCCGGAGTGCTCGGCCTCGGCAGAATCGGCGGCGAAGTGGCGCGTATTCTGAAAGTCTTCAACGCGCGAGTGCTCGCCTACTCGCGGACGCTGACGCCGGAAAAAGCCGCGGCAGCCGGCGCGGAGTGCGTGTCCCAGGAAACTTTGCTAAAGGAGTCGGACATCGTCACGATTCACATTCCGCTCAACGCTCACACCCGCGGCACTATCGGGGAAAAAGAATTCGCGCTGATGAAGCCGGGCGCCATCCTCGTCAACACCGCCCGCGGCCCGATCGTCTCCGAGCCGGCGCTGATCAAAGCGCTGGAGCGCGGTCAGCTCGGCGGCGTCGGTCTCGACGTCTATGACATCGAACCCTTGCCGTTGGATCATCCGCTGCGCCGCTTTGATAATGCGATCTTGATGTCCCACCGCGGCTATGCCACGCACGAGATTCTCAGCGAGCGCTATGAGCAAGCGATGGAAAATATTCTGAAATTCATGGACGGCAAGCCGCTCAACTTCTTGAACCCTGAGGTACAGAGCGGAAAGTAACGCAGCGCGGCGAAGCCGCAACCAAAAGGAAGAAGAGATTTAGCCACAAAGAGCACAAAGGTCACGAAGTAAAATTTCGGATTTCGAATTTTTTCGAACTCGGCGTACTCAGCGGCTCGGCGGTGAGTTTCAACGTCTTAAACGTTTGGAACGGCTGGAACCCGCGCAACGCGGTTATTTTCGCGCCTTCGTGGTGAAGCCACGTTGGATTTTCAATTCGTTATTTTTGAGATAGGAGAGCCACAATGACCCACCAGAACATACTCACTGAAAAAACCGACAAGATCGCATTGATTACATTGAACCGGCCGGAAAAGCTCAACGCCATGAGCTACGAACTGGCCTGTGATCTCGACGACGAACTGCAGCGCATCGAATCGGACGATGACGTGCGCGCGGTGATTCTCACCGGCGCCGGGCCGCGCGCCTTTTCCTCCGGCGGCGATATTCATCAGATGGCCAAATCTAGCGCGGAAGAACTGGCGGCGCGGGGCGCACGCCGCAGCCAGATAAACTGGCATATCGCCACGTTCGCTAAACCGCTCATCGGCGCCATCAACGGCCTCGCCTATGGCGCCGGCGCCATGTTGAGTTCGATGCTGGACATCCGCATCGGCTGTGAGATGACGGAATTTCGTTTTTTGGCGGCGCGCTACGGGCGAGTCAACTCCACCTGGTCGCTGCCCCAGGTGGTCGGTATGCCGAAGGCCAAAGAGCTTTTTTACACCGGACGCGTGGTAAATGCGCAGGAAGCGGAGCGCATCGGCCTGCTCAATCAAGTCGTGCCGTCGGCGGAACTTCTGGACACGGCGCTGCAAATGGGCCGGCTCATCTCGGAAAACGATCCGCGCATGGTACAAGGCATAAAGCGCTTGCTGCACGAAGATATCGGACTGTCGTGGCGTCAACGTTTTGACGGTGAGTTAAACGCCCGTCAAACGACACTCAAGGCCAATCACCCGCGCGAAGGATTTCGCGATTTTTTGCAAAGAAAAGGAATGAAATAGTATTAAAGCTTCCTTTAGATACTCTGAGCCGCTATAATCCCCCGTCAAGGAACAGCCGCGACGCCTGCTGCTCCGTCCCTACCGCCAACAATTAGATGTAGTTTCGACTCCCCGCGTCGTTTATTTCGGCCCGTTCGGCAAAGCACGGGCGCGTTAAAGCTTCATCGGGTTCGGACCGATTTGAACATTAACAATATCGATTATGTATCTGGCTGAAACCACTGCGTCAGCGCCGTCCAATCTGGCGGGCCATGAGCCCGCGCCGGCGGTTACCGATTACGCGCGCGCCTTACGCGCCATTGGTCAAGACTTGACCGATCTGTTCCCCAAAGTTCTCGAAATCGATACCGATGGCGTGAACTTTGAAGCCCGTGGGCAAAGCCACGCCAACCCCTTTCATCGGGTCAGGGAACGCCGCTTTAATAAGATATGGAACAAGCTCATCAGGAAAGATGCTCAGGCTGAGTCAATTACGCCGGAGTTAACCACCGAAACATTTACGCGCGCCTACTCCGCCGACGATATCGAGCGGCTGGACCAGCATTACAGCGCTAACCGTTCCGGCCAGCAAAAAAAACCTGACAACTACAGCCTCGCCGAGCGGCTGCGCACCATGGGCGGCATCGTGAACTCGAGACAAGGCCGGCTCAAACAGCTGCGCAAGAACGCCGATCGACTGTTCGCGGATTATTGGGACCAGGACGGCAAGATTCAAACCGCAAAGCTTACGACCGTAATCCTTTACCGCAACCAACAGAGCCATGATTCCCAGAGCAATGCGGCGCTGCCGAAGGAGCTCTGGGAAGGTTACGATTTTTAATTTCCCTCAGGCCTGAGACCGTCGGCGCTCCGCCGATCGAAGTTTAGAGCCGCCGGCTCTTCGGCTCCACCAGCCTGCCAACAAACCCACGGCAATCACGGCGAGAAACAAAAACAGCGGCGGCAGTTTCGTTCTGAGCGACGGCGCCACGGCCGTCACTGAAACCGTTTTTTCCTGGCGTACGGATGCGCCATCTTCAATTTCGGCGACGGCAATGACTCGATGGTCGGTGCCGTCCGTGAAGTGATAGTCCAACGCAAATTCACCGGCCACGGGAATCCTTTCGAGAGAAAAAACCAATTTGTTCTTTTCCAGGTGCATGATGGTGAGCGTAAGCTTCACCGAAGGCTCGCCGTTGACGCCCGCCGGATGCAGCCACCAGTGAATGCGCGCCGGGCTACCGACCGTCGCCGGCGCCACGACGATCTTCGAAATGTAATTCCGCTTGTGATCCTTTTGCGCCCATGCGCTTTCTCCCGCCGCGGCGGACCAAGTTAAAATCAAAAAAAACCACAAGCCAAGTTTCGTTCCCGCGCCATTCCGTGGCGCGGAAAAAACTCTACCGGCGATCACGCCGGTGATGAAAAGTCCCAGCGTGAAACCGCCAAGGCCGAGCCATTTTTGGTCTTTTTCGTGAATGTGGAAGCTAAAAACTTTATCAGACTTGGCTCCTGCCGAGCCGGCGAACACCGCCGCCAGGCGGTAATCGCCTCGGATGGGAAAGACCTGGCGCCACTCGGCTTTGCCATTGATCAGGGGCAGGCGCATCTCCAGAAGCCTGCTCCCTTCGACCACAGGGAAATCAGTGGAGAACAACCAGTTCGGCGGCGGTGCATCGAGCCGCAACGCGACCCACCCCTCGGCGACGGGCTGGCCATCCAGCGCCGTCACGGTCAGAGCCAGAGTCGCCGGTTCACCCTGTGGTCTCAGTCGTTCGCTTGGCGGCGAGGATTCAAAACGAAGAGCAAATTCCTCGGCGCGGACACTCCGGTCCGCGAGGATAAGATTCGCGACAAGAACTATGGAAGCGATGATTTTCAGTGGCAAGGAACGACGGCCAGCGCGTGGCGCACGTTGTGCAGCGCGTCATGAACAGCCGGATACTCCGACGCCAGCGCAACATACAAGATCGCGCCACAGGCGAACAAGAAAATACCTGACTTGAAAAGAAACGACACCCGCTCCGGCAGCGACCATGCAAAACTTCGTGTTGCTGTTCTTTCCATTGGTTCGACTCCCAGTCTTAATGAACGGTATTTTTGTCCCAACCGGCGGCGACTGTCAAGCTCGACGGAACCCTATTGTCAGAGCAGCCCAGTAGGTGCACGCCGTTACCTCGGGTGCGCGCGCACTTCAATGCCGGCGGCTTCTTCCTGGAGACGGAAGAGGGACGCGGTGCTTTGGTCGGACCAGCCCCGGCTGATAGCCTGGATCATGATTTGCTCCACCAGTGCGGCGATAGGCATCGGCACATTTACCTCGCGGCCAAGTTCCGTCGCAAGACCGACGTCTTTTCGTGACAGGCCAATGTCGAAACTAGCGGGAGCCTCGTAGTTTCCTTTGAAGATCGTTTCTGAGATCGTTTTTACCAACTGATGAAGTTGGACCTCCAGGCCCCACTGCATGCAGTCCCAGAGAAGCTGGGGCTCCACCCCGGCCTTGGCGCCCAAGACGATCCCTTCGCCAATCGCCAGGCCGATCCCACGACGCACCAGGTTGTGCGCCAACTTGATCACGGTTCCACTGCCTAGGTCTCCCGTATAGACGACGGTGTCGCTGAATGTAGCCAGAATGGGCTTCACCTCGTCGTAGACTTCGGCAGGTCCCGACGCCAACACCTCTACGCTTCTGTTGGCAATTCCATCTTTGCCGACAATGAGCGGCGCATCCATGACATGCGCGCCGCACAGCCGGAACTCGGCCTCGATACGTCGGATGAGTCGCGGGCTGCTGCTGGAAAGATCAACATAGACGCTGCCGTCGTGAACTCCATGCAAAAGACCGTCAGCGCCAAGCGCCACCTCCTCAACCTCCCGCGGACCCGGGAGGGACGTGAATATTACCCGACTTCGTCGGGCTACATCCGCAGGCGATTCTGCGGACCGAGCTCCTCCCTCTACCAATGGCCGGGTTGCCTCCGGCAGGATGTCGTGGACCGACATTGAATAGCCGGCCTTTTGGATATTCCTCGCAACGACCCCGCCTATGGTACCCAGACCGACAAATCCTATCATTTCCATTGCAGCACCTCGTGGATAGCGGGAGAATAGAGTCGACGCCGAGAACGACCCCGGACGCGTAGACCTTACTTCAAACTAATTACTTTACAAGTCCTCAGCGACGGTTAAAGTATTACCTTCGTCACGGTCAAAGAACGTCAATGAAAAGCAATCGAATCGCCCTGCAGCTTACATTCTGAGGCATCGCAGCCATTCACGACTAAGTGAAGTGAAGGAGCTAGTCATGCACACAACGCCAGGAAGGGTCACAAAGATCATAGAACCGGAGCCTGTTGTTGAAGGAGCAGGTGTTCGGCTGAGGAGAAGCATCGCCGTCTTTGGACGAGCCGATCGCGCGCTACGGTCCGTTCGTGATGAACACGAGCGCTGAGATCGAGCAGGCGCTCGTGGATCTCCGCCAGGGGACGTTTGTAAGCTGAAATTTGAAAATTCAGCACCCGG
>DASWHT010000265.1:0-29820 GCA_036398075.1 Binatia bacterium
CGATCTCTTCGCTCGGCTGCATGGTGATGCCTTTTTCGGGAGCGATGCGGAACAGATACTGCGCGGGATCGAGGGCTGTGCTGCGCATTTTTTCGATGGTGATGGTGCGCACGAAGCGGCTGTTGGCCAATTCCAACTCCAAGACGATTGTGCCGGCGACAAGATACTCTTCGATGCCGCGGGTGCCTCGGCCTAGGGATTGGGAAGTGACAAGGGTGGTGATTTCGGGGTTCTTTTGCAGTGACGCGATGAGCATGCGCGCCTGGTCTTGAGCTTTCGACGGGGAATCGGCGGCGTGAATCAATGGCCCAACGGGATCGATCACCACCCGCGTCGCACCACTCTTGGCGATATGGTTGTTGAGCTCGACGATGATTTTTTGGAGATCGTTTTTCGAACTAATGTCGCTCACCCGCGCAGTGATCAGAGCGGAGGCGTCCAGGATCAGCAAGTCCTTCAGGTCGACATGTGGGGTCAAGTCCCAGCCCAGCGACGCCGCCTGGTCCACCAGGTCGGCGGGTTTTTCGTCGATGGTGACGTAGAGCGCTTTTTCGCCGTCTTTCAGCGCCTGGTGGAGAAATTGCAGCGCGAAAATGGTCTTGCCGGTGCCGGGCTCGCCAAGCGCTAAATAGGTCTTGCCCCGTCTGAAACCGCCGTCGAGCAGGGCATCCAGTTCGTGAATACCGGTGGATACGCGTTTTTCGTTCATGTGCAAAACTTCCACATTACTGGATCTGTATGGTTTGGCAGCTTGGGCAAAATTTCTGACCGCCAATTATCGTGGCCCCGGCACTCAATGGAACAAATTCTCACTACAAAGCGCAGGAAGGCCATGAAGCGATGGATATTTTTGCTCTTAAGCTTCGTGCTCTTCGCGTCCTTCGTGATAAAGTTTGCGCTTTCATTTTTGGTTGCGTCTCCGCGCGTGTGACCGTCTCCCGATTCTAGGAGAAGGAAGGGGTTAGGGCGCCTCAGGGCGCGCTTCTGCGCACTTTCCACCGCCCGCTTCGCTCCTTAAGCTCCGCCCGCACGCGCTCGATTTCCGCCGACATCCTTTCCTGGAGTTTGACGAGTTGTTCTTTTTCACTCGGAGGCTGAGTTGCTGCCGGGTTTTCCCCCTTGGCGATTGGTTCCGGCGCTTGCGTGGCACTTGCCTCTGGCGGCGCCGACACGAACTGAACGGCGACTGGTGCCGAGTTTTGAGCTCCCTGAATGGCGGCGCTCAACTGCGCCACCCGTTGGATCACGGATTGAGATCTATCCTTTAGTTCTTTCAGCTCGGCATCGCGGCTTTCGAAGACGCTGAATTTCTGCGTCACCTGCTGGTTCAACTCATGAATCTTGGCGCTCAAGTTTTCTTCCAGGCAGCGCAGCGCCGGATCGGAAGATGTCATCACAGCGGGCCGTTGGAGGAGATCCGTTTTGAGCTTGGCCATTTCGGTTGTAAACCCGGCGATGATCTGTTCGGCTTCTTGGCTGCGCTCGGCGTCGCGCCTGTCGAGGAGAACCAGTTTCTCTGCCACCTGTTGTTGCGATTCTTGAATCTTCGCGCCGAACAATTCTTCGAGGCCGCGCAGGGCGGCGTCCGCGGTGACTTCCGGGCGCTCGTTCAGGCCTGATTTAAGTGCGGTAATTTCGCCCTGCAGCACGGCGATCTCATTATGCAGGGCCTCTAGGGTCTCATCGGCTTGCCGTGCGCGCTCGGCGTCCCGGCTGTCGATGAGCGTGAATCTCTCCGCCAGTTGTTGATCGAGTTCGTGAATCTTGGTCCGGAGCGATTCCTGAATGGTATACGACAAACTTTCGGCGGACGGAAGACGGCTCTGCTGCTGCACGAAATCCGCTCTAAAAGTTCCCAGCTCAGCATTGAGGCGGTTTAAGGCTTGTTCTGTTTGCTGGACGCGCTCGCTGTCGCGGCTGTCATAGAGGCTGAATTTTCGGGTTACTTGTTCTTCAAGTTGGCTCAAGTTGGCGCCAAGGGTTTCTTGCAAGCCGCGAATGATCGATTGGGAAGGGGGGGGCGGGCGTTGATCGAACGATGCTTTGAAAGCACTGAATTCGCCGCAGAGATCGGTGAGGCTCTGCTCGACGTGTTGGTGGGTTGCGGTGGCCCGACCCTCTGCCTGGCGGCCCTGAGATTCCAACTGGCTTGTTCGCTCGCTGAGCGCGCCAAATTCCGAGCGGAGTTGGGCCCATTGTTCGTGGTCGTAGTCTTGGGACTGAAATTTCTCTTTGAGCTGTGCTTCTAGTTCCTGAATGCTTGCCTTGACGGTTTCTTCCAAACGCTCAAGACGGGAGTGACGGTATTCGATCTGGCTCTGGCGTTCGCTGAGGCGCACTTGCATCGCGCTCAGCTCGGCGCTGAAAGACTCGCGGAGACCCTTGCCCCAGTGGTCGAACCCTTCCCGTTCGACGGCCAGTTGGCGCTGGAGTTCGTCAATTTTGACGCCGAGCTTGTGCTCGATTTCGGACATCCGCGCCTCGGGCAGACGAAAGGCGCGCTGTTGCTCGTTGAGTTCGGCTTTGAGCGCCGTGATTGCGCTTTTGAAGCCCTCCTCCAATTCCTCGGCGTGCTTGGCGCTGGCGTCAGCCCGGGCCTGCACCCTTTGAGCCACAGACTCTACCTGGCCGATGCGCTGCGCCAGCGTCTGAATTTCCGGTTTAAGACGAGCCAGTCCTTCATGGCCGCTGGCGAGGGCGCGTAGCTTCTCGCCGTTACGCTCCTCTTGCTCCGTGAGTTTAGCGCCTAGACTCGCTCCGAGTTCCCTGGCGCGGTTTTCTTGTTCGGCGTCGTGGCTCGCGAGGAGCATGAATTTTTGCGCTGTCAGGTGTTGCCATTCCTCGAGCTTGGCGCGCAGCGACGCTTCGAGGTCTTCGATGGCCAGCTGGCGCGTCTGAGCCTCGCCGAGCTTGGCGTGCAGCGCCGCCAGTTCCGTTGCGATTTTCTCGCGAAAGTCTGACGCTAAACTCACTTCACCCGGCACCAGCGCTTGGATCTCACGCGACTGCGACTCTGTTTTCGTCAAGCGCTCCGCGAGCATGGCTAGCTCGGAGTCGAGCTGTCCGAGCCGTGCGTCGCGCCCGAGCTGAACATGATGTTCCTGCGCCAGCCGGCTTAGAATTTCTTCGATCTTGTCACCCAGGCTCTGGGTAATTTCATCGAGCAGGGAATCGGGCCGGCGGCCGTTGCGCTGTTGGTCATTGAGTTCGGCGAATACCGCTTTTAGCGCGACGATTTCTCCCTTGAGGTTTTCGGCGGTGTGTTCGAGTTGCTGAGCATTGCGCGACGCGAAGGATCGGGTTTGCCAGGCAGTTGACTCAGCTTGACCGACCCGTTCAGTGAGCGACTGTGCCTCAGATTTGAGATGACGCAACTCTCCCTGGGCGGCGCGGACACCGCCAAGCTCTTCACGTATTTTATCTTCCAAAGCTCGGATCTGGGCGCCGAACGATTCTTCTAGCCTTTCGAATCCCGAGTAGCGAGCTTCCAGTTCCGTTTGTCGACCGCTGAGTTGCGCCCGCAAAACGCCTAGCTCATCTTGAACAAACTCTTTGGTGGCGTCGCCAGGAGCCTTTGCGCCTTCGATCCGCGTCATGCGGTCAGAATAGACGGAAATCTCGGATTTAAGATGGTTAAGCTCCGCCTCGCGGCTCTCTAGTATCTGGTGCTGCAATTCGGCGATCTGACCGACCAGCGTAGTTTCCAAATGTTTGATCTGGTCGACCCGTTGCGTTTCGCCGGCGGCAAAGGACTGAGCGAGCCCAAGATCGGCTTCTGCCTTTCTTACGAGCCAATCGAACAACGTATCTTTGCCACTACCCATCCGTCCTCCGTCGCGGTTGGACGGAGTCTCGCTTTTTTCGTCAAACAATCCCACTTGATTGGCTCCTCGGTTTTTAAGATTTGGGCGGATACTTGCGCCAGCTACATGTAGTTATCGGTCACAGACAAGCCAAACTTGTGCCAGCAGTGAGATTCTTGATGGCTTGACGAAAGTCTAGGGATCAATAGGGCTCTGGCGGAGTTAGAATCAACTTTAGCGGTCGTAATTGGACGGCGACAGTCGAAAAACTGTCACCAGGTGCAACCTGCGTCCGTGTTTTCTTGCGTCTGACTAGTTCGCAGGCGGGAGGCCGGGGTGGCTCGCGTCAAGGAAATGACAGCCAGGCTCGTAAGTTTCTTCATCGCCTCAAAGTGTCCCTGCGTTTCCGTCGCGCAGGAGTGCAGATTTGGCTCACCGCGGAGTGGAGGACAGTATCGTGATCGAGCTTTTACCGGTGATCCAATCTAGTATCACCATGGCAAGCTTATTGCGTCAGCTCCATTAATTTGATTCCAGCCATGCTGCCTAGAGCGCGACGCCAGGAAGCCCGTGGCATATCGTGGGGGTGAAAAGGCGGTCTAGCGATGTCCAAAAATAGGGGCAACAAAAGAATTCTGTTGGTGGATGATTCGGAAACCGTTCTCATGTTGGAGCGGATGATTCTCAAGGGGGGCAGTTACGAACTGGCGATGGCAAAAGACGGCAAAGAAGCGGTTGCCAAGGCGCTGGCGCTGAGACCGGATTTGATTCTGATGGACGTGATCATGCCGAAGATGAACGGGTTCGACGCGATACGCGAGTTGCGTCGACGCCCCGAGACCCGGTCGATTCCCATTCTTATTGTAACTACGAAGGGGGAAGAAGAAAGCATGGAAACCGGCTACCTGAGCGGTTGTAATGACTACATCACCAAGCCCATTGACAGCCTGGAGTTGCTCACCAAGATACGAAGCTTTCTTGGTACGTAAGGCATTCAAACCTGAGGATAGTTAAACTTATGGCAAAGGCGCCAAGAAGGAAGAGGATCTCTAAAGGGTGGCCCAAAACCGCCCGGGATATCCCCGCTACGCCAGGCGATCTTGTGCCCGTGCGCAGACAAGCGGCCGCCGTTGAAGGTGAAACCCCGCGATTGCGCAACCGCGTGGCCGAACTGGAGAAAGAACTCGAACGGTTGCAAACCGAGCGTATCGACGCAGTTGTCCAGGGATCAGGCGGGGATAGGCTGTTGGCTCAGCAATTCGTTGCCACGGAGTTACAGCACGGCGACATGGCTAGTCTCTACGTCGCAAGCACGAGGCTGCAAGCGACGCTAAGAAAGCAGGAGGTATTGGCGGCTATCCGTGAAATCGTCATAAACCTGATCGGAGTTGAGGAGATGGCGTTGTTCGAGAACCATCCTCGGACGTCGACGTTGTCGTTGATCGATTACTACGGTAATGGGTGGGCGAATCATTCCAATATCCCTGTTGGCGAAGGTCCCATTGGACGAGTCGCGTTGACCGGCGATTGCTATTTTCACGACCTGAAGGGCACTGAACGGGAGCCCGGCAATGCGAACATGCCGACGGCCTGTGTTCCATTAAAAGTGGACGGCGTGGCGTGGGGAGTGATCGTGATTCTTCGCCTATTGCCACAAAAGGACCGTCTAGTGGCGCTCGACTATCAACTTCTTGACCTCCTTTCAACTCAGGCGGGAATTGCGCTTCACTGCGCCGAATTGAGTGCCGAGCGGGCCGCGGCTAGGGAGATCATGGCATGACGCCGAAATTTAAAGCCAATGCAAACTCTACTGCTGCACGGACCTTGGTAGGGGGTTGGACGGCGTGCACCGTTGCGGACAACGGGAGACTTCGCGTGGCCCCGGATAGCGGCGCGCGGACTAAGGTGTATCTTCACCCTGGTCAACTGTTTACCGCCGCCCATCCCAGCGCCATTACAACCGTTCTGGGTTCCTGCGTATCCCTGTGTCTTTGGGACCCGGTGCTGAAAATCGGCGGCGTCAATCATTATTTGTTGCCGTTCTGGGTGGGGGACGATATAGCATCGCCCCGTTTCGGAACAGTAGCGATCGAGACTTTGATCGAAAAAGTCCTTTCTCTTGGAGCGCGCAAGAATCGATTACGGGCGAAACTCTTCGGCGGTGCCTGTGTCATTGAGGCCTTTCGGGAAAGGAAAGATCATGTTGGGATCGTCAACGCTCGGCTGGCTGAAAATATGTTGCACATGCAGGGTATCCCAGTGGTGGAGCGGGACCTGGCAGGACGCAGGGGCCGCAAGCTCGTCTTCAACACGGACGATGGTACGTCGTGGATCAAGTACCTTTAGGAGGTCGCCAAAAAAGAACGATATGCCAGTATGTTTCATAATAAGCCTGTGTGAAAGTTGTGCTCAGTCAAGTCGCGCCATTCGTGCTCGTTTCTCGTGCTCGTGCTCGAACGAACACGAGCCACGAATACGAACGACGAATACCGCGCGCCTCACCTCTGAGATTTTTTTGAGCGGCCCGAATTCAGAGTCTGTCGGCGCTCTATTAGGAAGCGGAGCATGGCTCTAGATATCGATATAGATCTCGAAACAATCCTTCGCACCTTCGCCGCGGAATGCGAAGAGCGCATCGCTGAAATGGAAGAGGCGATGGTGGCCCTGGAATCGCATCCCGAGAACCGAGAACTTCTCAATACGATTTTTCGCGGTGCTCATACGATAAAGGGTAACGCTGCTAGTCTGGGAATGGCCACGGTGGCTGAGTTCACCCACGCGTTAGAAAGTCTCTTGCAGCGCTTGCGCGCCGGAGCGATTCCGGTAAGTCGCAAGGCGGTAACACTCTTGCTCCAGTCTGTTGACGCGCTGCGCGAAATGTTGCCGGGGGCCATGGCCGGGGAGGAGCAACGCAAGTCGGATCACGCGGCGTTGCTCTTAAGGCTTGCCGAGGGCGGCGTCGGCATCGAGCAGCATCCGCGCACCGCCGAGGTGGAAAATATAGAAGAACCTGCCGGCGGCGCGCGCAACGGCACGATCCGCGTGGAAATTCAAAAGCTCGACCGCATGCTCAATCTCGCCGGGGAAATCGCCATCGCTCAGGGACGATTGCACCAGGCCTTGGGCGGCGAAAAAGCCGGAAAAGACGCCATTGAAGCCCGCGAGCAATTGGAACGCCTGTCTTTGGATTTGCAAGAAGAGATCATGAAAGTCCGCATGGTGCCGGTGGGCCCGGTTTTTCGCCAGTATGCTCGGGTCGTACGCGATGTCGCGCTGGCTGCGGGTCGGGAGGCGCGCCTCGCCTTGGAAGGCGAAGACGCGGAGATCGATCTCAGTGTGGTCGAGCATCTCAAAGATCCGCTCACGCACATGGTCCGTAACGCCATCGATCACGGCATCGAATCGCCCGAGACGCGCCGCGCGCGGGGAAAAGACCCCTGCGGACTTCTCACTCTCAAAGCTTTCCGTGATGGGGGCACCATCGTCGTGCAGCTCATCGACGACGGTGCCGGCTTGAATTGTGAGCGCATTATTGCCCGTGCCAAAGAGCGGGGTTTGGTCGCGAACGGCGATAAATTATCCGAACAGGAAATTTTCCAGTTCATTTTCGAACCGGGGTTTTCCACGGCGACGACCGTCACGGAGCTGTCGGGACGCGGCGTCGGTATGGAGGTCGTTAGGCGCGACATCGAAGCCGTGCGTGGATCTGTGGGGCTTCAAAGCGAAGCGGGCAGGGGTACTACGTTCACTATCCGTTTGCCGCTGACGCTGGCGATCATCGAAGGCTTCGGTGTCGGCGTCGGCGACGATACTTATATTTTTCCGTTACATGCGGTGCGGGAGTGCTGGCCATTCGTCGGCCAAGAACAGGCTGGCGCCAACGGCCGAGGAATGATCAACTTGCGCGGCGAGCCTCTTCCTTACGTTCGGCTACGCCACCGTTTCGGCATCGAGGCGTCGCGCCCGGGGCGCGAATCTGTCGTCGTCGTGGCATCCCAGGGCGTAAAGGCCGGGATCGTGGTAGACACTCTCTACGGTCCGCGCCAAACGGTGATCAAACCGTTAGACAAGCAGTTGTTCCGTTCCTCGAGTATCGCCGGCTCGGCGATCCTCGACAATGGCCGTGTGGCGCTGGTTCTGGACATTCCAAGTGTGCTCCGAGACGTGATCCAAAGTTCCAGTCAAGTAAGTCGCGCCAACGCACTACCCCTGATCGAACAAGAGCGGTAGCGGAGAGATAAGTTGCTGGTAGCCAAAGGAGAAAGTCATGTTCAAGCGTATTAGAATCGCCAGTCGTGTGGGTCTCGGCTTTGCTTTGATCATGGTCATGATGGGAGTTATGGCGGTGGCGGCGTATTGGGCAGTGAGCAAGGTCGAGAGCTTTTCGGTCCAGGTGATCAAAGGCGACGCCGAAGTGGCCGAACGTGCGGCGTGGAACGTGGCTCACAGTTTGGGCCTGCGCCGCTTTGAAAAAGACGTCTTTTTTAACATCGGCCATCCGGCAAGAGTGGAGGAGAGTATCAAAAAATGGATCGAGCAGCGCGTCCTGATGGAAAAGAGTATCGAAGCCATTGATCATTACTCCCATCGTGACTACGACAAATATACTACGGCGGCTATGCGCCGGGAACTTGTGGCGTACGCGGATGGTTTTCTCAAAATCGCGGAACAGGTTAGAACCGGAGCCATCAAAAAACCGCAAGACGCGAATGATGCTATTGAAAGTTATAGTCCGATTATGGGCCGGCTGGAAAAAATCGCAATGGACATGGCCCGAGAATATAAACAGAAGCTGAGCGCCAGCGAGCAGCATTTGGCAAGTTATGTCGCACAAACCATCCAAATCATGCTTGCTCTGCTCGGCGCCACCGCCGTCATGATTGTCGTCATCACTCTGGGTGTGTCGCGCAGTATCACCGAGCCGATCAACGGACTCGTGGAGCGCTTGCATGATATTACCAAAGGCGATGGGGACCTTACCAAACGCTTGGATGTGAATTCCCGAGACGAGATCGGGGAGGTTGCGCAGCTGTTCAACTCTTTCATGGGTAATCTCTCGCAGGTTATTGGAGAGGTGCGCAACGCCTCCAACGGATTGGCGTCCGCTTCGGCGTTGGTCTCCTCATCGGCCCAGACGCTGTCCCAGGGGACCAGTGAACAGGCGGCGTCGGTGGAGGAGACCACCGCGAGTTTGCAGCAGATGAATGCCTCGATCACGCAAAACGCTGAAAATAGCCGGCAGATGGAGCAGATGGCTCTCAAGGGCGCCAAGGACATGGAGCAGAGCGGCAGAGCGGTGGCGGAGTCGGTGGAGGCGATGAAGACGATAGCGGAAAAGATTACGATCATCGAAGAGATCGCTTATCAAACCAATCTGTTGGCCTTGAACGCGGCCATCGAGGCGGCCCGTGCGGGAGAGCACGGGAAGGGGTTCGCGGTGGTCGCCGCCGAGGTGAGCAAGCTAGCGGAACGGAGTCAGGGCGCGGCGCAAGAAATTAGTGCGTTGGCAGCCTCCAGCGTCAAAGTAGCCGAACGCTCCGGCGAGCTTCTGCGGGAGCTGGCGCCGGCAATCAGGAAGACGGCCGAGTTGGTGCAAGAGGTAGCCACGGCATCACGTGAGCAGTCCGCTGGAGTAGCACAAGTGAACCGCGCCATGACCCACGTGGATCAGGTAACCCAGAGAAACGCTTCGGCCGCGGAGGAATTGTCAAGTACCGCAGAAGAAATGGCGTCCCAAGCTGAGACTCTCAAGTATCTCATTAGTTTCTTCCAAATAGATTCAGCCAAGGGGCTCCAGACCGGCAACGCGGCGCCGGCGAGCCGGAGAAACCCAACCTTTGAGTTCCACCAGCCGCGCAACGCCGTGCGAACGGACCAGCGTGCCAGCGGAGGGGACCAAGAATTCAGGCCTTGGGCTTAGAAATAGGTGTAGGATTTGCGAAGAACGGGGGAGGATGAGAATGAAGGATGAAAGCCGAACGCAGTAGACGGGAGTCAGAATTCAGAAGACAGAGATCGGAAAGAATGGGGGGCGATCGGAGACGATGAACATTAGGAGAAGTCAACGATGAAGGCGGCGGAAAACGTCGGCGGGCATGGTCAGTACATGACCTTTCAATTGTCGGGGCAGGAATATGGCCTGAGTATCATGCAGGTGAGAGAGATCATCGGATATCGTAGCCTAACCAGAGTGCCGCAGACGCCACCGTTTATTCTGGGCGTGATCAACTTGCGCGGCAATGTCGTGGCGGTGCTGGACCTGGCACTACGATTCGGCCTGACCCCGAGCCCTATTACGGGGCGGACCTGCATAATCATCGTGGAGGCGAATTTGACGGGTAAACCAGTTCGCACGGGGATTCTCGCCGACTCGGTCAGCAAAGTTTTGGAACTTTCCCCCGACGAAATTTTGCCGGCGCCGGCGTTCGGTACCCGAGTGCGGGAGGATTTTTTGCGTGGCGTTGGTCGGGTCGGGGAAACGTTTGTTCTGTTGCTCGATGTCAACAAGGTGTTGCTGAACGGCGGGCTCCCCACGAGCGCCGCGGCCTAGCGAGGTTTTCGCGTTAGCCCATGATTCTGATTACAGACCAGGAATTCAGCCTATTTCAGAAGCTGATTCATCAACAGGCGGGTATATACCTTTTGCCCGCAAAAAAACCGTTGCTGGAAGCGCGGCTCGGCAAGCGCATATTTCACTTGGGTCTGGACTCGTTTACGGCGTACTTCAATTACCTGCTAGAAAACTGGGATGAGGAAATCGCTGAAATGCTTGACCGCGTTTCGACCAATGAAACGCACTTTTTTCGCGAGCCGCGGCAATTTGATTTTTTATCCCGGCTCGTTGTTCATGATTGGACGGCGCAGGCCGACGCCGGATTGCGTCCACGACATATGCGCGTGTGGAGCGCCGGCTGTTCGACCGGCGAAGAGCCCTATTCCCTGGCCATGATTCTCTGGAATAATTTCCCGCCGTCGGCGGGATGGGAGATCGAGGTTCTCGCCACAGATATATCGAACCGGGCCCTCGAACGGGCGCGACAAGCCATTTGGCCCATTGAAAAGGCAAAGAACATTCCCGATGCATACCTCAAGCGCTTCATGTTGAAAGGGACGGGAGCGCAATCGGGAAAAATGAAGGCGGGAGCGGAAATTCGCTCGGTGATCCGTTTTGAACGGCTCAATCTTAACGACACGGTCTATCCGGTGACAAGCCTCTTTGACATCATTTTGTGCCGCAATGTGCTGATCTATTTTGACGATGCCCATAGAGCCCGAGTCGCCGATCGGCTGCTGGAGCATCTTGCCACCGGCGGCTTTTTTTTTGTCGGACATGCGGAACAATTGAACGGCCTGATGCATAAAATTTTGAATATTTCGCCAACGATCTATGTTCGCGTCGGCCGAGGGGAATTCGGCATTATGGGCGGCGTGCCGCGCCAGGAAGCGAGCGGCGTTCGATGAATAGTGACACCGTCAATCCTTTGCATGTTCTAGTCGTTGATGACTCGGCCGTTGTGCGCGAAGTCATGAACGCCGTGCTCTCACAAGAGCGGGGAATTATCGTCACCACGGCCGCCGACCCCATCATTGCCATGACCAAGATGGCCAGGCAGCGACCGGATGTCATTCTACTCGACCTGGAAATGCCGCGAATGAGTGGGCTGGCTTTTCTCCGAAAGCTCATGACTGAAAGCCCCATTCCCGTAGTTGTATGCTCCGCCCACGTTGGCGAGGAGACCGCTCTCGGGTTACAGGCGCTGGAAGAGGGCGCCATTGACGTGGTGGCAAAACCAAACTTAGGGGTGCGCGAGTTTCTCCACGAGTCGGCGGTTCTTCTGATCGATGCCGTACGCGCGGCGGCCAAATCCAACGTGAAACTCCGTCGCCCCGCGAGCGCAACGGCGTCGCCGGCACTCAGCGCTGATGCGGTCCTGCCGGCAAGAGCCACCTTGGCGCCGGCGCTGAACAGCGAGAGGATCGTCGCCATCGGCGCATCCACAGGCGGAACGGAGGCGTTGCGCGTGCTCCTCGAAGCCATGCCCGAGGACGCCCCGGGGTTCGTGGTGGTCCAACATATGCCTGAAGGCTTTACCGCCGCTTTCGCTAAACGCCTCAGCAAAACCTGCAAGATCCACGTAACGGAAGCTGCTCAGGGGGATGCGATCGTCAACGGGCGGGCGCTAATCGCCCCTGGCAACCGCCATACGCTGGTGCGCCGCAGTGGCACCACCTATTACGCCGAGGTGGTCGATGGACCTCTCGTTGCGCGCCACCGGCCCAGTGTCGATGTGCTGTTTCGCTCAGTGGCCCAGACTGCCGGGCCGAACGCCGTCGGTGTGATTTTGACTGGTATGGGCAGTGACGGCGCGCGCGGCCTGCTGGAGATGAAACGAGCGGGAGCGTTGACTATTGCCCAAGACGAGCAGACCTGCGTCGTATTCGGAATGTCGAAGGAAGCCATCGGCTACGGCGCGGTCCGCAACATCGCATCCTTGCAACAGATTCCAGGGATAATTCTAAGCGCACATCATGGCGCTTGGCGGGTGGCGGGAAACGCGCCGTAGGTTTTCTGGCAAGGCGGAAAAATTCCCGACAGCCAGGATCGAACCAAAGTGACGAGCATTTTCAGCCAAAGGGGTATCGAAAGTGAGCAAACGCTCCCGCTCGCACCGAGTCGCAAGGCGTTTGGGAGAATTTTCCCGTCGCGGATCGACTAAATTCGTTTGCGCCGCTGCCGATATATTTGGATGAGTCACTGTGGGTGCTAGCGCCATCGGAAGAAGGAGAACTTCGAGTGAGCAACACAAAAGCTGTGAAAGTTCTGGTAGTTGACGATTCGAAAACAATGATTGCAATGATTGCCGCGCATCTCAAAGACACTGGCTTCGAGGTCGTGGCGACGGCGTCGAGCGGACGAGAAGCGCTGGAAAAATATCAGGCGCATAGACCGCAGGTCGTTCTTTTGGACATCGTAATGCCGGTTGAAAACGGCGTGGAAACGCTGGAGCATATCCTTCACGTGGACACCGCCGCCTGCGTGGTGATGGTCAGCTCCATGGGCACCGAAGCAGAGGTGCAGGATTGCTTAAAGAAGGGCGCCAAGAGCTTTCTGCAAAAGCCATTGAAAAAAGACCACATGCTTTCAACTCTAAATATCGTCTGCCAGGAGACCGGGGTGGCGCTATGAGCTCAAGATTCTTCGGTCAATACCTTCTGGAAAAAGGGCGGATCACCTCGCAGCAGCTGTCCTCGGCGCTGGACACCCAGAAGGCCGCGACGCCGCCCATCGGTATCCTGGCGCTTGAAAAAGGCTGGCTGACGGCGGAGCAGATCAAGCAGATTCTCGATCGGCAAAAGAAAACCAACTACCGCTTCGGTGAACAGGCAGTTTTGTCAGCTCTGCTCACGCAGACTCAAGTGGACGAATTACTGGGCGCGCAGGAGACAAGTCACCGAGTCTTGCTCGGCGACGTGCTGGTGTCGAAGGGCTATTTGACCCTTGCGGCGCTGGAAAAAGAGTTCAAGGAATACGATAAAGACGAGGAAAAACTTTCTTTCGAACTTGCGGCTGCCTTCGACAAGGTGCGCAACAGAGAACTGGTCAAGACCTTCACCGACTTGATGATGATCATGTTCACCCGTTTCGCCAAGCAAGAGCTCAAAATCGAACAGTGCGAGACCGGGAAAGAGAAGGTCCGGCTGTTTCGCTGGGTATTCTCGCAAAAGATCGCAGGCAAGAATGTCGAATTCAACTGCCTGCTCTCCGTACCGCCGAAACTTTTGCTGCACATGGCTTCTACGATGCTGGACGAAACGGTTAGCGCGCCCGACGAACTGGCCCTCGATGCGAGCAAAGAATTTGTCAACATCGCCAACGGCAATGCCTGCGCCCGGCTCTCGGAGAACGGTTTTAACTTTACCATGGAGCCGCCCGAAGTCTATGAGACAACGGCCAAACCCTATCCATTTAATGCCAAGGATGTGGTTTGCGTGCATCTGGCCTCGCCCGATGCGAAATTGGAAGTCGCCTTTGAGTTCTGAGCCGGCGCAAAGAACGCAGCCAAGACAAGATTAATCACAGGGGAAACATAGATCACTTAGAAAGGGAAGATAGAGGATAGATAGACGGCAGAATTCCCAAGATCGGATTCAAGAGCCCGAAACTTCAAACTCGAAACCAATTCCCTGGCACCATCCTTGCTCAACTCCTCGCAGCGAGCGCATTGATCAATATTTTTCACCTCCTGGCGCATTTGAATTGACGAAGCAGCGCCAAGGTATTGACGGTGGAAGCGGTTGCGCCCCGGCGCGGGAGAGAAATGGCACAGGTACTTAGTCAAGACGAGATAGACGCGTTATTGAATGGCGTTGCTAGCCAGCAATTTCCGACGACCGAGAGCACGCCGACAAAAGGCGAGAGCGCACCGGATAAACACCTGGCGCAGACCAGCGCCGGCGCCAACGACGCCAAGCCGTACGATTTCACCCGCAGCGAGACGACAACCCGCGGCCGTTTGCCCGGGCTAGAAGTTATCCTCAATGATTTCGCGCGTCGCCTCCAGAGCATGTTCGCCACGGAGTTGGGAAAGTCGGTGGACGCGAGCTTCGAGGGCATGGAAGTGGTCACCTACGAAAGCTTGATCCAGAGTTTTCCGTTGCCGGCCAGTATTCACGCGATCCGGCTGGAACCGCTGCGCGGCATCGGCATCCTGGTCATCGAGGCGCGTTTGGCTTTTGCCATGGTCGAGCTTTTTTTCGGCGGTAGCGGCCAGAAGGTAATGAAGGTCGAAGGGCGTGATTTTACACCCATCGAGAACAAGTTTCTTGGCAAATTCGTCGAAAGAATGCTGCGCGGCATGGAAGAGTCGTGGCAGTCGGTGGTCCAGCTTCAGGGGCGTTATCTGCGTACGGAGCTAAATCCCTATCTGCTGAATGCAGCGGGCCCTGGGGATCCCATGATTCTGGCGACCTACACCGTTAACATGTCGCCCATCAACGGCACGGTGCTGTTTACCTTGCCGCTAGCCGCGATCGAAGAGTTCCGCTCGCTGCTCAAGACTGGGGTCGCCATCGGAGACGATCCGGATAACATCGGGCTATTTCGCCGGGTGCAACAGCAGGTCGGCGAAATCGAGCTTGAAGTACAGGCGGTGGTTGATGTGGTAGAGATGACCCTGGGCGATATCATGGGGCTTCGGGCGGGAGACGTGATTCAAATGAACTCGCCGGGCTTGGATCAGGTGGAACTCTGGATCGAAGGGAAACGGAAATTTCTCGGTAAGGCGGCGCAACGCGGCGGCAACAAGGTGTTCGTGGCGAAGGAAAAATTGGAGCCGCGTCCGGCGTCGCGATAACTCTAAGGACGGTGAATCTTATGGCTGAACTCGAAATGGAAAACAACAAAAGTGGCGGGGGGGATCAGGTCGATCTATCGCTCCTGATGGATGTCCCGCTGCAGGTGACGGTGGAATTGGGGCGCGCGCGCATGACCATCGAAAGTCTCCTCAGACTCAATCAGGGTTCGGTGATTGAATTGAACCAAGTGATCGGCGAACCGCTGGCTATCCTGGTTAACAATAAGCTCATGGCCCACGGAGAGGCGGTGGTGGTCAGGGAGAAGTTCGCCATCCGTATCGTCGACGTCGTGAGCCCGGAGCGGCGCATCGAGAATCTACGGTAACGCTTTTTTGTTTTTGCCCACATTTTTCTCCAGATTGCGGATTAGGATGCTGATGCGGCGGTTCTCCGAGCTATATGGGTCGTCCGGCACGCTCAGCTGGCGGTCCGCGTAGCCCGCGACTTTTTCCACCCGTTCCGAAGGCAGCCCCAGCTCTTCCAGGGTGCGGCGTGTATTGAGGGCGCGCTCGGTGGAGAGGTCCCAGTTCGAATAATACTTCTCGCTCTTAAACGGCCGCGCGTCGGTGTGGCCGCTGATGACGACTTTGTTGGATGCATCCTTGATTTCCTTGACGATGGCGCTCAGGACCTTGCGCATGAGCGGCTTGACCGCCGCGCTGCTCAGATCGAAAAAGGCTTGCTTGTCCTTGTCGATGACTTCGATTAACAGGCCCTCATCAGTGATTTTGATCGGCACCTGGTCGGAGATATCGGCTAAATCCTTCAAGCCCGCCAACCCTTCTTTAAGGTGCATCTGTAGAACTTCCATTGAGGGTGCTTGAATGATGCCGGAGCCTAGTTTGTCCTCGCCGCCGTCCGGAATGATGCCGCGCGATCCGCTAAAAACACCGGGTTCGCGAAAGTAGTGGGCAATGACGGCCTTTTGTTGACTGTTCGAAGCGCCGAGCAGCCAGAGTACGAGAAACAGGGCCATCATGGCGGTGACGAAGTCGGCGTAAGCGACTTTCCACGCTCCGCCGTGGTGGCCGCCGTGGTGGCCCTTGGCCTTTTTGATGATGACCCTAGGCTTATCCTCCTTGCCGTGGGACTGGGCCTGCTTGCTGCCTTTTCCAGCCATAAACGATTATTCCTTCTTCCCACGGCAGGCGTCTTCGAGCTCTTGAGCGGAGGGCCGTTCGGTGCTGAAGACCACTCGACGGGCGTATTCCACAGCGATGATCGGCGCGGCGCCGTGGAGATAGGCGAGGATACCCGTCTTGATGCACTCCAGATATTTCGCTTCTTCCGCCAGCAAAATTTCCATTTTCTGAACCAGCGGCTGCAAAACACCATAACAAACTAAGATGCCGATGAAGGTTCCCACCAGGGCCACGGCGATCTTATGTCCAAGTATTTCGGGGCCCTGGTCCATAGCGCCCATGGCGATGATAACGCCCAGAACGGCGGCGACGATGCCGAGCCCCGGAAAAGCGTCAGCGGTCTTGGCTAGCACGCTAGCGGGGAGCCTCCCTTCTTCTTCATGGGTGGCGATTTCCTCGTCCATGAGCTGAGACAGTTCCTCGGCGTTGGCCGAGCCGCTGATGACCAAGCGCAAAGAGTCGAGAAACATGCTTTTGGCGGCATGGTTGCCGATGAACCTGGGATACTTTTTGAAAATTTCGCTGTTGGCGGGATCGTCAACGTCTTTTTCCAGCGCCATTTCGCCGCTTTTGCGCATCACCGAAAAAACCTCGTAAAGCATGGCGAACAGCTCCATGTAATCGGCCTTGGTATAGCCGTTGCCACCGATGGCGGCCTTCAGGTTTTTCAGAATCGCCGCTAGAACTTTGATCGGTGTTCCCACCACCAGCGCGCCGATGCCCGCGCCGCCGATGATGAGGAACTCCACCGGCTGGTTGAGAATACCAATCGCTCCGCCTTCCATGACGAAACCGCCGATTACGGCGCCAAAGACAATTACGTATCCTATAATGGACAACACGGTGTGGACCTAGTTTGAGTTCTGCGAGTTCTCGGGAAAAAAGTACCAAATCGCGCCAACTCTCATGGAGGTTGAATCGCCTAAATGGGCGAAGACTTTAGGAAACCTAAAGAATTCAGGCCTCTTGCCGAAGTCTTTTCTTGAATGATTGGAAGATTACGTTCTCGGCGGGAGCCCTTGGCCGTTCTTGCCTTGCCGCCATCATCGGCGCTGGCGTGGATGGCGCGGCGGAACCATCGGAAAACCCTTGGGGGGGATTCCTTGCCACCAGTCGGTGAACTGTTTCCCCGGCCCATTACGAAGTTGCGGAGGTGCCTGACGCCGATTGCCGCGAGGGATACCGTTCGGCTACAATTAACGATTAAGGATCGCGCGAAGCCTTCGGCTCTGAGCAGACCTAGCCGACTACTTCAGCGCGTGTGAGTGCGATGCGTAAACGAAAACTCGATATCGAAAATTCTCAGCCCGGCCCACGCAGTCCGACCGTGGCAGGGCGCAAAGCGCGTGTGATCCCCTTCCCCAAGCGACCGGGGGCGCTCGCGAAAAACAGCGACACGAGTCTCGACAAGAAACTCACGATCCTGGTCGTTGAAGATCACGGCTCGCTCTGCGATATGTTGAGCCTCTATTTCATGCGCTACGGCTATCATGTGCGCACCGCCAGCGACGGCGAATCGGCTCTCGACATCATGGACCACGAAGAGATTCACCTTGTGTTGCTGGATTTGATGCTGCCGCGCATGGACGGCTTTACGGTACTACGGCGGATCCGGGGGCGCGGGGACGGCAAGCCGCCTTACGTCATCGTCGTTTCGGCGGGAGCGTCGACGGGAGACCGGAACTTGGTCCTGGACCTGGGCGCCGACGAATACATGCCCAAACCCTTTCACCTCATGCGCCTCCTAGAGCGCATCCAAAACGTCGAAAAATACCTGCTCAATTAGCCGGTAGTTCAATTCGTTCAAAAAGTTCCAGCCGTTTCAAAGGTAGAAGGCATCGGCGCGAAGCCCGGCCAGCCAGCCTTCAACGCCTACGGTCCGTTCACCGGCTTGAATGACTCGAACGTGACGAAGTCACCTCAAAGTTCCGCCGGCACACGGCGGACGGCTCGGAAACGTCCTTCATTAGTTTCTTCGAGGCTGAATTCTTCCGGCCCTAACAGTGCCGTTAACAGATTACACAGATGGTAAGCATTGTCGGTCATCTTGGCGAGCAAATCTTTTTGGCCGACTAAGAGATTTCCCAGGTGATCTTCGAGCATGATTTCCGCGCCGCTCAATATCACCTGAAGGGAATTGCGTGCTTCGCAGCAAAGCGCTTCGTTCCAGCGAGTGGCCATGGAAACCTTCAACGCCGGGTCTCGTTTGGCTTGCGCCGTCATCGCGGCCGCCTTGCTTTCATTGGTGACAGCTCCTCTGCCTATTTCGAACGCCGCTCTCGTATGTTGTGTCTGTGTCTCCACGGAAGCCATATCCGAAGTCGTTGACGATTGAGCCATAAATCCTCCCGGCCAATAATTTGCTCTGGAACGAACAGCAAGCGTCATGCCATGAATTCTAGCAGCGCGGCTCGGCGCTACCTTTGGCGCGGTTCTTTATCAACATGATTGGCCCTCCCAAGCGCTCAAGTTTTCTCGTCTGAGCGCGATAAAATCCAACCATTGCGCTAAGTTCCGCGTTCAACAGCGCGGCACTAAAGCGGCAGAATCAGGGCAAATACTTAGTTCCGCGGGCATCGGAATTCCCTCTGCCCTGAGCTTCGATGGTTGCACCGCGGTCGTCAAGATGCTGACGAGCGAGCGCCGAACTTGACGCGGGAAACGATCCCGCAAGTCATCTAAACTCTCTAAACTGGGCCTGTTTCTTGGCGCCAGCGTTGGCACATCGGTTGCTCAAAGCAGGCGCCATGAACAAGAAATTAGTCATCATAGGCGCCGGCGCTCTCGCCGGCGTACTCAGCGCAGGGGCCGGCGTCTACTTCTTCAAACGCGACCTGTTCCCCGGATCCGTTGGGTCCAATGGCGCCGCCGCGGGCAAACCGGCCAAGACGGAACCCAAAGACAAGAAGCATGAATCCGAAGTCGGCGCGGATCTCGAAGTCTTCGTCGTCAATCTGGCGAGCTCGGGGCAAGGGCGCTATCTGAGAACTACTTTAAGCCTGGGCGTGAAAAGCGAGCATGAAAAGGAACGGGTCAAGGAGTTCACCGGTCCGATACGCCACGCAGTCATCATGTATCTCACCGAGCGCAAGGTCGAAGAGCTGCTCGATCCTCAAGGCAAAGAAAATCTGCGCCACGCGCTGCACGAGCAAATCAACGAGGCCATCGGCCATAAAATAGTTTCCTCCGTCTACTTCAAGGAATTTTTGATCCAGTAGGAGCACCGATGTTTGCTATGTTTCACCGTCAGCCGGCGCGGCCAAGAACCGCGCTGCTCGATTTCGCCACCGCCGCAAACTTTTTTCTGCGTTGGCTTTCGTTGCCGGCGCGGCGGGCAACGGCACATTCGCTGCAGCTCTTGGAGAGCGTGCCGCTGACCGCTCAGGCCTCGGTGGCGCTGGTGCGTTTCGAAAGCGAAAACCTCGTCCTCGGCGTCACGCCGCAAAGCATTACGGTGCTCGCCAAGGGCGCGGCTCCAGCCGGCGCGAGAACCAGCACGTCGTTTGCCGAAGAGAGGCAGAGGTAAACCGTTGCCATGAATCCATCTTCACTCAACCTATTGACCAATCCGCTTAAGGGCACCGAGGTCTCCACCGTGGTCGAGATCTTCACTCTCTTAACGCTGCTGTCCTTCGCTCCGATGGTGCTGATGACCGTAACATCGTTTACGCGCATCGTCGTGGTGTTGTCTTTTTTGCGCCAAGCCCTGGGCACGCAACAATCGCCATCGAACCAGATCGTTATCGCGCTGTCGCTCTTTATCTCGTTCCACGTGATGGCACCGGTGTGGCAAAAAATCGAAAGCGAGGCGGTGACGCCCTACTACAACCGGCAGATCCCGCCGTCGGAGGCGCTGCGGCGCGCGTGGGAGCCGCTTCGGGAATTTCTCTTGAAGCACACCCGCAAAGCCGATCTCGCGCTGTTCGTGAAAAATCCCGACGGCAACGAAATCGAGATGACTCAAATACCGGCCACTAGTTTAATCCCGGCCTTCGTGATTTCGGAGCTTAAGACCGCCTTTCAGATGGCATTCATGATTTACATTCCGTTTCTGATTTTGGACCTGGTGGTGGCCTCGGTTCTCATGTCGATGGGCATGATGTTTCTGCCGCCGGTGTTGGTCTCGCTGCCTTTTAAACTGGTGTTGTTCGTGCTGGTGGACGGCTGGAACCTTCTCATAGGCTCGCTGGTAAGGAGTTTCGCATGACCCCCGACGGTCTCATCGACATCATGCGCAGCGCTCTGCAAGCGGGCGGCGTCGTCGCGGCGCCGGCGATCCTCTTTGGCCTGATTGCCGGAGTGGCCGTGAGTATTTTTCAGGCGACCACGCAGATCAACGATTTTACGCTGGTGTTTGTCCCTAAGGTGTTGGCGACGGTCCTGGCGCTGGTCTTGTTCGGTTCATGGATGATTCAGTTCTACGTCAACTTTACGAGGGAGATTATTGTCAACCTGCCGACGATTATCGGCTGAAACCAACAACCCAATGGTACCATTAACCCATCTCATCAGCACCGGTTGGCCCGAAGCGGTTACCTTCATGTTGGTTTTTGGCCGCGCCGGCGGGTTGATGATCAGCGCGCCGTTTTGGGGCAGCCGTGTCGTGCCGGTGGTGGTGCGGGTGTGGATCGCGATACTTCTAGCGGTCGCGACCTACCCGACGGTGCGCGCCGCCGCGCTCACCGGCGGCATCACGATACTTTCGGTTTTTTTTGCCTTCGCCGGGGAAACTCTCTTGGGACTGGTGCTCGGTTGGCTGGCCCAGCTGATGTTCTCCGGCATGCGCCTCGCCGGCCAGGAAATCGAACTTAAATCAGGCCTGGGTTTGATCCAACTCGTTGACCCCAACGAAGGCGGCCAAAGCGGTCTTTTCAGCACGCTCTTCGAATTGATCGCCGGCCTGCTTTTCTTCGCCATGAACGGTCACCACCTGCTCGTGCAGGCGCTCTGGTCGAGCTACAACGTATTTCCGCTGGCCGGCGACAAATTCGCCACCCGACTGTTGGAGGGTTTGGTTTCCTCAGCTGGGGAAATCTTTACTATCGCGCTGCGCGTCAGCGCCCCGGTGGTGATCGGCCTGCTGCTGAGCGACATCATCCTCGGCCTCATCGGCCGCGCGATTCCGCAGATGAATGTTTTCATGGTGGCCCAGCCGCTGCAATTTGGCCTGGCGATACTGCTTTTGTTTTTGGCGATGCCTGCCTTTGTCTGGTTTTTCATGCGGCATATGCCGTTGATGATCGGCGTACCGGGGGGCGTAGGTTGAAACGGCGAGTTTTCTCGGCGCTCTAAGAACAGAGATTTTTATGGCGGAAGAAGCATTTAAAGACGACTTAGAAAAATCAGAAGAACCCACTCCAAAGCGGCGCGAAGACGCGCGCAAGCAGGGGCAGTTTCCAAAGTCGCGTAACCTCATTCCCGCAGTGACGCTGGCGGCCATTGCCATCGGGCTCAAGTTGGGTGGAGCGGAACTGATGGAGCGGCTGGCTCGCTGTGTCACCGGATTTTTGGTCGCGGCCGGGACCACCAAGCAGCTAGGCAGCCAAGACATGATGGCGCTGTCCTTTGAAGCCGGGCTCTTGTTCGCGCCGGTGTTGTTGCCGATTTTTGCCGGCATCATGATCACCGGCCTGGGCTCCGGCTTTTTACAGACCGGTTTCGTCTTGGCGTCCGAGCCGTTGCGCTTCGATCTGAAGCGCATCAGTCCTGTAGCGGGATTCCGCCGGCTTTTCAGCGTCGATTCAGTTGCGGAGAGCATCAAGTCAGTTATTTTTATCGGCGGCCTGGGCTCGATCGGCGGCGCGTATCTTTACGGCGAACTGCCGGCGCTAGTGTCTCTGTCCACGCTGGCGGCGGGCGACATTGTCGCCTACGCGAGCCGGGACGGCGCCGTGCTCAGCGCCTGGATCATCGCCGTTATGGTCGCGTTAGCGGGCTTTGATTTCCTCTATCAGCGCTGGCACATCGACAAACAGTTGCGCATGAGCCGCCAGGATATCAAGGAAGAGATGCGCGAGCAGGAAGGTGATCCACTGCTCAAGTCGCACTTGAAGAGCCTGCGGCAGAAGATGTCGCGGCGGCGCTTGATGAGCGAGGTGGCGAAGGCGGACGTGGTGATCACCAACCCGGCGCATTTAGCGATCGCCTTGCGCTACCGCGCCGAAGAGATGGGTGCGCCGCGAGTGCTCGGCAAAGGGGCTGGCTTTATCGCCGAAAAGATTCGCGAAGTGGCGCGCTCGAAGGGGATTCCCATCGTCGAGAACAAATCGCTGGCGCGCTTGCTCTATCAGCAGGTGGAAATCGGCCGAGAAATTCCTGAAACGCTTTACCGCGCCGTGGCGGGGGTTCTGGCTTATGTGTACCGCCTGCGCGGTGGCAATCTCGCGACTCTGGCCGAGGTGAAGGATGAAGGATGAAGGATGAACAAAGAAGATAGTATTCAGAAGTCGGAAGACGGAATGCTGAAACTGGATTGCAAGATTCACAGTGGCGCGGCAATTGGCGCCGTGAAAACTGAAACCGAAACGCACTGACAATGGCGCAGCACATGGAAACATCTAAAAGATTGCGCTGGACCGAACTCATGCCGGCCTTGGGCCTAACCGGCGTCATCGTCATGATGGTATTGCCGGTGCCGCCGTTTTTGCTCGATCTCACGCTAGTGATGAGCATCGCCTTGTCGCTGACGATTCTGATCGTTTCCCTCTATGTCAAAGAGCCGCTGGACTTTTCCGTGTTTCCCTCAGTGCTGTTGTTCGCCACGTTGTTTCGCCTGGCGCTCAACGTTGCCTCGTCTCGTTTGATTCTGCTGCGCGGCGAAGAAGGCGTGTCGGCGGCGGGCCATGTGATTGCGGCCTTCGGCCAGTTCGTCGTCGCGGGCAATTACGCCGTCGGTTTCATCGTCTTTATCATTCTCGTGATTATCAACTTCATCGTCATTACCAAGGGCGCCACCCGCATCGCGGAAGTGGCGGCGCGTTTCACCCTCGATGCCATGCCGGGCAAACAGATGGCCATCGACGCCGATTTGAACGCCGGCAGCATCAACGAGGCGGAGGCGCGCCAGCGCCGCCATCGCATCCAGAAAGAAGGCGACTTTTACGGCGCCATGGACGGTGCTTCCAAGTTCGTGCGTGGCGACGCCGTGGCGGGCTTGATTATTTTAGCGGTCAATCTGCTCGGTGGATTTTTCGTCGGCGTGATGCAGAAAGGAATGGAGCTCGGCGACGCGGCCCAGCTTTACAGCCTGCTCAGTATCGGCGACGGCCTGGTAAGCCAGATCCCCGCGCTTATCGTTTCCACCGCCGCCGCCATGGTGGTAACGCGCACGGCGTCGGGCGGCGAGCTTGGTGTGGAGATCACCAAGCAGCTGTTCTGGAATCCTATGGCCCTCGGCGTGGTGGCCGGCATCCTCGCCATGTTCGTGTTCGTGCCGGGATTTCCGGCCATCCCGTTTATCCTCGCGGCCGGAACTTTCGGAGGCCTCGCTTATACCTTGGCGAACGATAAGAGCATGGAAAAGGAAGAATTTGCCGCCGAAACCACCCGACCGGAAACCATCGAAGAGCCCACGCGCCCGCAGCCGGTGGATCTGCTCGAACTTGAAGTTGGCTATGAACTGATCCCTCTCGTAGACGGTGAAAAAGGCGCCGTCGTGGAAAGAATAAGGGCGCTCAGGCGGCAGTTTCTCACGGACAAAGGATTCTTGGTGCCACAGATTCACATTCGCGACAACCTGCGTCTAGGCAGCAAGGAATACGTCATTCTCGTCAAAGGTGTCGAAGCCGGCAGGGGGGAACTCAAACCCGGACGTTTTATGGCAATGAACGCTACGGGCGGGGCACAAAGCGAAGGCGGCGTGAATGGTGAGCCCACCACGGAGCCGGCATTTGGACTGCCGGCACTGTGGATTTCAGCCTCCGATAAAGAGCGCGCCGAGATCATGGGATACACCGTGGTCGATCCCGAAACGGTGCTCATCACCCATGTCTCCGAACTGGTTAAGCGCCATGGTCCGGAGCTCCTCACCCGCCAGGACGTTCAACGGCTGCTCGACGGCCTCGCCAAGGAGCACCCAAAAGTCATCGAAGAACTGATCCCGCACCACATGACGTTGGGCGGCATACAGAAAGTCTTGCAAAACCTTCTGCGTGAGGAAGTGCCGATCCGAGATCTTTTAACTATTATCGAAAGCCTGGCGGACCACGCGCCGCACAGCAAGGACACTGACGAACTGACCGAATCTGTGCGCCAGTCTCTGGCCCGCACCATCACCTCGTCTTTCCGAGGTCCGGAAGGGTTGATCCCGGTGATGACCATCGATCCCCAGATCGAACGGGTGATCCGCGAGCGCGCCCAGGAAGGCATAACCCTGGAGCCGCAAGTAGCGCAGCGCATTATGACCGCGGTACAGCAGGCAGTGGAGACCTTCGGCAGGCGCGGGTTGTTGCCCGTGTTTCTTACCGCCACCGGCGTCAGGCGCCATCTGCGCCAACTGATCAGCCATTATCTGCCGCAAATCGCCGTACTGTCGCACAACGAAATCGCCGGCGGCGTGAAGATCCAATCCCTCGGCGTGCTCAGGTGGAAAGATGAATCCTAGCCGCTTCTGGGGAAAAGACCTGGCGTCGGCGCTACGCGCCGTGCGCGGCTCGTTAGGGCCCGATGCGCTAATTCTGGAGACGCGCTCAGGTTCAGACAAAAACGGCGGCGGCATCGAGATAGTCGCTTTGTCAGAAACGCCAGAAAAACAAAACCTCAATCCGCCGGCGCTGCGGCCTCTCATGCGGCCGGAGGTATTGTCCGCGGACGAAAATGCGGGCACGCCCGTTGCGCCAGAAATGGCGCCCCCGCCGGGCGCCGAAATGCGCGAGGAATTGGCGGCGCTCCGATCGATGCTGTCGTGGCTGGCACCGGGCCTCAATCATAAGAACCGGATTCTCAAGTCGCTGATCGCGCAGGGCCTCAACCCGGAAATCATGGCGCGGCTCAGCGAAGCGATTCATGAGGCCGAAGGCACCGACGAGCGAGAAAGAACCTATCATGCACTGACGCGCTTGGTGCCGACCGGAGGTCAGATCCCGGATGCGGTGGATAGACTGGCGCTAATCGGACCCACCGGAGTGGGCAAGTCCTCGAGCATAATCAAGCTGACAGTATTTGAAAGCCAGCGGCTCCAGCGTCGCGTCGGCTGGCTCAACCTCGACCACCGGCGCATAGCCAGTGGCGACCCGCTCGCCCTGTACGCGACGATTCTCGGAGCGCGCTACGAAACCGCCGCCGACCCTAAGGAAGCGAAACGAGCATGGGAGCGGCTGGCCGATTGCGATTTGATTCTCGTTGACACGCCCGGCCTTACGCCGCGGGATGAAAATGGGATCAAGGAACTAAACCGGTTGCTTCAGGCTATGCCTGGATTGCGCCGCGCCCTGCTCCTCGGCGCGTCCACCAACGGCGCGGATATGGCCATGTGGGTGAAGGGTTTTCAACGCTTGGGATTCGATTCGCTGTTCTTTACCAAGCTTGATGAGTGCCGTCACTTCGGGCCACTCATCAATACCGCTTTGGGATCGGGCTACCCGCTGTCCTACATCACGCTCGGACAAAACATGGCCGGCGATTTGGAAGCGGCCAAAGCCGAGGTGCTTACCAGTCTTTTACTATCAGGGAGCGGCAACGATGAATGATATCGAATCCATGAATACGGTTCGATGGCGCCGTTCGACGTGGGCTTTTCCAACGCGCGCGCGCCGCCAACGGGGACCGTTGGGCATGGCGCGGGTGTTCGCGATTACCAGCGGCAAAGGCGGTGTCGGCAAGACCAATGTAACCGCCAATCTCGCGACGGCGCTGGCGCGCAAGCGGCAGCGGGTGTTAGCGATTGACGCAGACGTAGGGCTCGCCAATCTCGATCTTCTGTTCGGTGTCAAGCCGGCCTATACGATGGCGGATTTCTTTTCCGGCAAGGCGGCTATAGACGAGATCGTCACGACGACGCCGCAGGGTGTACTGTTCTTGCCCGGAGCGAGCGGCGTGCAGGAACTGACGGCGCTAAGTGGCGCGCAAAAACTGACGCTGGCCAGCGCTCTAGAAAGCCTCGCCCGGCAGGTAGACCTGGTTATCATCGATACGTGCAGCGGTATTTCCGACGCGGCGACCTTTTTCGCCGCTGCCGCGCAAGAAATCATTGTGGTGGTGACGCCGGAACCGGCGTCCCTGACCGACGCCTACGCGCTCATCAAAGTATTAGCTTCGACCTACGGCGAAAAGAGTTTCAAAATTCTCCCCAATAGCGTTGAAGATGAAGATCAAGCGCGGCGGTTGTTCGACAGCCTGTCGCGGGCCGCGGTGCGCTTCCTCAACGTCTCGCTGGATTATCTCGGCTGGATTCCGCGTGACCCGCAACTTCTGGCCGCGGTGGCGCATTCCCGACTGGTGGTCGAAGAGGTAAAGGACGCGCCGTCGGCGCAGGCATTTGGCGCGATTGCCGGTCGGCTCATCGAGTCAGCCGAGGTGGGCGGACGAATGAAAGGCAATCTTCAATTTTTCTTCCGGCAGGCATTGGATGGTATACAAGGAGCGCGATGAAAGCACAAAGCAAACTACCCAGAAATTCGCGGCCGGCGCTACGCCAACGCGAAAAGGATGCGCCCAGTGAAGAGCTGGTCAACCGGTATCTGCCTTTGGTGCGCTACGTCGCAGAGAAGGTTCACCGCCGATTGCCGCCGGGGGTGGATCTGGAACCCCTAATTCAATCGGGGGTCTGCGGCTTGTTGGAGGCGCTCAAGCGCTACGATCCCAAGCGCGGTGTCGATTTCGAAGTCTTCGCCCGCTACCGCATCCAGGGCGAAGTTATGCAGTGTCTGCGCTCGCTGGATTGGGTGAGCCGCTCGGTACGCGCCTGGGGGCGCAAGATTGAAGCGGCAAAGGCCCGCCTGGCGGGCCAGTTAGTGCGCGAGCCCAGCGCTGAAGAGCTGGCACGGGAGCTGGAAATCCCACTGGATACCTATTACCGAGTGGACCAACAGCTGAACGACGCCACGCTCCTCAGTCTCGAAGACTTGTCCGTGTCTTCGGAATCGGAGTGGGAGCGTAGCCAGGAGAAGCAGTCGCAAAGCGCTTTTATCGATCCGCTTACGTTTGTTGAGAGTAAGGACATGGTCCAGAAGCTCGGCTTGGCAGTGGAAGGGCTGCCGGAGCGGGAACGCATGGTGGTGACGCTTTACTATCATGAAGAACTGACGCTACGGGAGATCGGCGAGATTCTGGAACTGAGCGAGGGGCGCATCTGCCAGATCTTCGGCCAGGCGGTGGCGCGGCTGCGTCTCGCTCTGGGCGTGAAGCCGCGGGAGACGGCGGTTAAGCGCGGCGAGAAACGGTTGCCGCAAAATTCCAAGAAGACGGTGACGGTGTGAGCAGGAAGAGACAGGGTAGGGCTTGGGCGCGCTACGGCGGAGGCGGCCGGGCACGTGAGTTGGCGTGAATTGGATCTGGAGTTGACCTATGGCGGATGCGGTAAATCGCATCGTCCCCTCCTCGGTGGCCCCGGATCGCGCCTCGTGGCAGGGAAGGGAACGACAAAAAAGGAAAGCAAAAGAGACCCCCAACGGTACGCAACCGTTGGATGAATCGGCCCCGGTGGATGCAATGGATGGCGCTGAGCCAGCGCCGAAGGAAAGCCAGAAGGACAAGGGCAAACATCTCGATATCAGTGTGTGAATCAATCGTCAAAGGGAAAAGGAGAAAGGAAAAAATTTATGGAAATTAATTGGCTGTGGATCTCGGCTGTGAACGGGGCCGTTTTGTTAGCCCTGCTCGGCATAGTGATCGGAATACGCCGCGGCGCGAATCGCAAATGGAAAGACCAGTTCGCCCAGTTCGACGACGCGGTGCGCAGCGCGGAGATGAGCAACGCGGCATACTTCCGTTCGCTGGAGCAAATGCTCAAGAATCTCGAGTTCGTCCGTGCCTTGACGGAGCAGACCGAACAACGGCTGTCGGGCATCGTCGCGCGTCCCGGCACGGAGCGTGACGGCCGTTTTGAAACCGCGGCGCTGTTGCTTTCGTCGGGGGAAAAGCCGGCCAAGGTGGCCTCGATGCTGAATCTGCCATTGAGCCATGTGAAGCGCGTGCGGGAACCGCAGAAAGCTTCGGCAAGGGGACGCAAGGCGGCGCAGAAAATGATCGCCGAGCAGGCCACGGCGGAGCGCGAAGGCCGCATGAGCCTCTGGTCCGCCCGGGTGAAGAAGCTGTTTCCGCAAACCGCGTCGAGCGAAATCGGCGGCAATGACCACGGGGCGAACGGCCAGAGCGGTCCCAACGCTACCGCCGGCTCCTAACGGCGCCCCGCCATAGTTAAAGTGACTCAGAGGAGCAGCACGAACATGAACCAAGGATTGATTATATTGATCATCGCGCCGCTATTAATTGCCGCGTTGTGGATGGTGAGCCGGCGACGCAAACAGGACAGCTCGCAGCGCCCCGCCAGCGCGAGTCATCTCGCCGAGATGGTACGCAGCGCGGAAGTCGCCAATAACGGATTTTTCCGCTCGCTGGAGCTGGTGCAGAAAAACCTCGAGGGGTTGATCGCGCGGGCCGAAAACGCCGAGCAACGGCTTCGAGGGTTGATGCTCCATCCGGGTATCGAGAAACGCGAGCAATATACCGCGGCGGCGTTGCTACTTGCCGAAGGCCATGACGTTGCACGGGTCTCATCGATGCTTGGGCTGCCGGAAGCGCAGGTGCAATTGATTCGCGAGCTGCAGCAGGTTACCGGCAAGGAAAAGCGTTCGGGCCGCGCCAAGAAGGCCGAGGAAAGCGCTGTGAAGGAGGCGGTACGGCAGTCAAAAATTGCCGCCCCACGGGATAAAACTGCAGCGCCGCCGATTCTCCTGGTGGATGTTCTAAAGAATGCCGGCGCCGGCGAATCCATAAATCCGGATACCGTGGCCCGTTTCAAGGGCGTAATGGTGTAGAACAGACTGCGATGGCTCCTTGCCGGTTGGCTGCTATGCAAGCCGCCGTTGCCAGCTATGGAAGTATCGCGGGTATGTTAATTGCTTTGAGGTAACTGAATTATGGATGCGGCAATGTACAAGGCGCTATCCGGCGCGATCGTGCAGATGCGCAAGCTGGAAGTTGCGTCCCAGGACCTGGCAAATGTCAACACCTCCGGCTACAAAGGCCAGCGGCTTGCCTTTAACGAGGTGCTGGCCGCCCGGTTGCCGGCCGAGACGCGGTCGGGCGGATTCGTCGCCGTGGGCGACCAGCGCACCGATTTTTTGCAGGGTCATCTTCAGGGCACGGGCAACCCCTTTCATCTTGCCATCGACGGCGATGGCTATTTTGTTGTGGAGACCCCGCGCGGTGAGCGCTACACCCGTAGCGGCGGTTTTACCATGAGCGCCGACGGTACTGTCATCACGCCCCAGGGCGAGCCGCTGTTGGGCGAGGGTGGGCCAATCCAGGTGCCCGACGGTAAAATGATAGTCGGGCTGGACGGCACAGTGCGGTCGGAAAAC